>NZ_JBFUCI010000400.1:0-5884 GCF_056405335.1 Variovorax sp. P1_H12_2 | reverse complement strand
GCCGCCTGCGGGCGGCCGTCGGCCTGCGCCTTGAAGTAGCGCGCGACCAGTTCGGCCTGCTCGTAGCGCCCCTGCCAGCCGATGCCGCTGGCCTCGATCATGCCGAGCACCGCGAGGTTGTCGAAGCCCGGCGCGAAGATGTTCAGGTACAGCTTGGGCGCCATGCCCTGCCAGTTGAGCCAGGTGCGGTCGATGAAGGGGTAGTGCAGCTTGTAGCCGGTGGCGCACAGGATCAGGTCGTAGTCGCGCGCGCTGCCGTCCTTGAAGTGCACCGTGTGGCCGTCGAGGCGCGAGATGTCGGCGCGCACGCCGATGTCGCCATGGCCGATGTGGTGCAGCACCAGCGAGTTCACCACCGGATGCGATTCGTACATGAGGTAGTCGGGTTTCGGGAACCCGAAGCGCACCGGATCGCCGGTGAACCACTGCAGCACCTTGGCGTCGAGCCGCTGCTTGATCCAGGCCGGCAGCGGACGCTTGCCGCCGAGCGTATCGGCCGGCTTGCCGAAGATGTACTTGGGCACGAAGTAGTAGCCGCGGCGCACCGAGAGATCGACGCTCTTCGCATAGTGCACCGCATCGACCGCGATGTCGCAGCCGCTGTTGCCGGCGCCGACCACCAGCACGCGCTTGTCCTGGAACAGCTTCGCGTGCTTGTAGGCCGAGGTGTGCAGCAGTTCGCCGTCGAAGTGCCCCTCGAAGCGCGGCATGCTGGGTTCGGACAGGGTGCCGTTGGCGATGATCACGCCCTTGTAGTCGGCGCTCTCGATGCGGCCGTTGCCGGCGTCCACGCTGACGCGCCAGAGCGTCGAGGCGGTCTCGCTCACCGGCTCGACGCGGATCACGCGGGTGCCGAAGCGGAAGTGGCGGCGCAGGTCGAAGTGGTCGGCGAAGTCGCTGAAATAGCGGCACAGCTCGGTGTGGCTCGGGTAGTCGGCCACGCTGTCCGCCATCGGGAACTCGGCGAACTCGGTGGTGCGCTTCGACGAGATCAGGTGCGCCGACTGGTAGACCGTGCTGCGCGGATTGCCGATGTTCCAGAGCCCGCCGACGTCGTCGTAGGCCTCGAAGCCCTGGAACGGAATGCCGAGCTTCTGCAGGTTGCGGGCGCCGGCGAGACCCGAGGGGCCGGCGCCGATCAGTGCGATTTGCTGGTGCGAGGGCACGGGTGCGGACACGGGATGGCTCACGAAAAAAACTCCGGCTTCAGGGTGGCCGCGCGGTCAGTGCGCGGTGGATTCGGGTGCAGAGGCCGGCGCGCGAGACGTGGCGTCTGCGGGCAAGCCCGGGATCGGCGTGGCGCCGGGATCGCCCGCGCGCGGCTTGCGCGGCTGCCGCAGCAGCAGCGCATCGTGCCAGGCATCGGGCAGCAGGCCCAGCGCATTCGACAGCCAGCCGAGACGGCGCGGCAGCACCAGCTGCTCCTGCCCTTGCGACAGGGCGCGCAGGATGGCGCTGGCCGCGGCCTCGGGCGCCATCAACCCCGGCATCGCGAAGCGATTGCCGGCCGTCAGCGCGGTGCGCAGGTAGCCCGGACTCACGGTGCAGACCTGCACGCCGTTCGGCCGCAGCTCGGCGCGCAGGCTTTCCAGATAGCGGATCAGGCCGCCCTTGCTGGCGCAGTAGGCGCCGTTGCCGGGCAGGCCGCGGCGACCGGCCAGGCTGGCGATGCCCGCAAGCATGCCGCGGCCGCGCTCGCGCATCGGCGCAACGAAGGGCTGGAAGGTGGTGGCGACGCCCAGCAGGTTGATCTCGAGGATGCGGCGGAACACCGCCAGGTCCGAGGCCTGCGCGGTGTCGAAGCCGCCGGCCACGCCGGCGTTCGCGATCACGGCGTCGGGCGTGCCGAAGCGGCCAACCCAGTCCTGGGCCATCGCCTGCATCGCGCCGCTGTCGCTGACCTCCGGCGTATAGATGGCGCAGCGCCCGGGCGCAGTGGCGGCCAGGGCGTCGAGCGTGGCGCGGTCCAGGCCGACCAGGGCAACCTTGGCCCCGCGCGCCAGCGCCTCGGTGGCCAAGGCGCGGCCCAGGCCGCCGCAGGCGCCGGTGATGACGAGGTTGTCGAGGGGAATATTCATGGGCATAGAAATGTCTCTCCTCGGAACTTTAGCGAATCTGCGGCAGAATCTCGGAATTATTATTTAATCCGTCTCGATTTTCGAGATTTCAGATGAGTTATTCCGAATCGCCTCCTGCCGAGGAGACCGAACACGCCGCCACGCCCGGCCTGCGCCTGCTGCAATTGCTGGAGTTGGTGTGTTCCGCCCCCGAGCCCCAGACGCTTGTCGACATCGTGCGCCTGAGCGGCCAGCCGAAGCCCTCGGTTCACCGGATGCTGCAGCAGTTGGAAGTCGGTGGCCTGCTGGCGCGCGGCGGCGACGGCCGGCGCTATGCGATCACGCCGCGCCTGATGCGCTTCGCCGAAACGGTGCTGCGCGGCAGCACCTCGACCGGCGTGCGGCATGCGGTGCTGCGCCAACTGGTGGCGGACGTGGGAGAGACCTGCAACCTCACGGCGCTGTCGGGCGCCGAGGTGATCTATCTCGATCGCGTCGAGACCGCATTTCCGCTCAGGCTGGAGCTCGGCCCCGGCTCGCGCGTGCCGCTGCACTGCTCGGCCAGCGGCAAGCTGTTCCTGGCCCATCTGCCGAAGCCCCAGCGCGAGCGCCTGCTCGACGGGCTGCAGTACCAGCGCTACACCTCGCACACGCTGTGCTCGCGCGAGGCGCTGGAAGCCGAGCTCGACCGCATCCGGCAGGATGGGCATTCGGTCGATGCCGAGGAGTTCATCGATGGGCKGGTCTGCGTCGCGGTGCCCGTGCGCGACGATGCGCACGGGCCGGTGCGCTGCGCGGTGGCGCTGCAGGCGCCGGCGGTGCGGATGCCGCTGCCGGAGGCGCTGAAGCAACTGGACAAGCTGCGCAATGCGGCGCAGGGGATTGCACGGGCGATGCGCTGAGGCCGCCGCCCCGGTGGTTCTTCAGGGCCAGGCGGGGCGTCCACAATGCCGAGTCGAACCACGAGGATGTCCGCGATGAATCATTTCCAGCCGGTCGCGCTCGCGCATGCAAGCCGCCTCGTCAACCATGGCCCGACCGTTTGGGTGACGAGCGCCGACGGTGCGCGCCGCAACGTGATGGCGGCCGCCTGGTCGATGCCGGTGGAGTTCACGCCGCCCCGCATCGCGGTGGTGATCGACAAGAACACCTACACGCGCGAGCTCGTCGCGGCCAGCGGCGCCTTCGGCATCTGCCTGCCCGGCACGGCGCTCGTGGACCTGACCTACGCCATCGGCAGCACGAGCGGCCGCGCGCTCGACAAGTTCGAGCGCTACGGCATTGAGGCGAGCCGCGGTCCTGTGCTGGGCATGCCCCTGCCGGAGGCGGGCTGCGCCGCTTGGCTCGAATGCCGGTTGATCCGCGAGCCGCACGCCGAGGATGCCTATGACACCTGCTTCGGCGAGGTGGTCGCGGCGGCGGCGGATTCGCGCATCTTCGCCGCTGGGCACTGGTTGTTTCGCGAGGACAACGCGGACTTGCAGACCATTCATCACCTTGGCGCAGGCAACTTCGTGCGGGCTGGCGGGGTGCTGAAGGCAGCGCCGCTGTAGCACGCCGGGGCGCGATTGCGAGGCCGCTGAGGGGTCGACGAGTCCTGCCGGGTCGCACGCGGCTCCGGACGCAAGCGCGGCATAAAGGCAATGCGCGGAGGGCGTTGGTCCTACAGCAGAAAAAATTGGAGAGCCTATCCTGTTTCCGACGGGCACGTTCGTTGTCTATGGGGAATTGGAATGCCATGTCTTTGGATGGCAACTCGTCAAATCTTCCGCGCAAAGGCGGGCGTATCGACGCCGCTGGGGATTGGCCCCCGAGCGCCGCCGGATGGGGAGTGGCGTTCGTGATTCATTCGGGGCTGCCCCTGCGGGCGTTTCTGGTCGAGGACAACGAGGTCATACGGGCCAATCTCGAAGACGCCCTCACGGAGTTGGCGCATGTGGAGGTTGTCGGGTTTTCAGGGAGCGCGCTGGAGGCGTCCGATTGGCTCGCCGTCCATTCCGGCGAGTGGGATTTGGCGGTCGTGGATCTGTTCCTGACCGAGGGAAGCGGGCTGACCGTGTTGGCCTCTTGCAGGGTGCGCGACCCTGGCCAAAGGGTCGCTGTGCTCAGCAACTATGCGACCCGGGATATGCGCTCACGCTGCAAGGCGTTTGGAGCCGACGCGGTCTTCGACAAATCGACCGAATTGGACGAGTTCATTGAGTTCTGCCTGGATCGGACTATGTAAGGAACTGCGCGACCCCTGGGAACGGCAAGAGTGATCGGCGTCGTCCGGAAGTTTACGAAGCGGTTTCGGTAGAAACCGCGCGTAAAAGCAGTTGCGCCATCGGATGGATTTGTTGATTGTTGATCGCTTGTCTATCTGGCAGGCGCTGCAATCTTCAATAGGGCGGAATCATGCCGAAGGACACTGCACGAGCACGTGCGAGACTTGGATGGGAAGCTGCCTGCGAGCGCTTGAGAGACTCCCTGGATCCGCCGCCGGGCTCGCCCCTGCGTTCGCGCGAAGAGCGGATATTTGCATTCGCTATTGCAATAAGCGCACTTGAAGAGTTGGCCCGCGCCTTCGGAGCGGATCGCTTGGCAGAGGGAACGCCGCACCACCTGCCGTTGCGCGACGGTCCCGAAGAACCTGATTCGCCAGGCCAGATGTAGCTTTCGGCCATGCCTCGTCAGCATAGTCGACTGCACACGCAATCGTGGCGCAGGAGCGGTGATTCAGCTCATTGAGATGCCGGTGGAAGCGGGACGCATTACCCCACCAAGGTCGGATTGCGCCGCGCTTCGTCGATCCGCCGCTGCCTCAGCGCTTCGCGGCATTCACTCCAGCGCGCGGCTCTTGGCTCGGCGCACCGAGCGTTGACACAGACGGCGCGAGCCAGGAAATTTCGACTTCTGCAGGCTGCCAGCGGGTCCGGATTCAGAGCGGCCGCCCTCAATGGCCTTCGAGATTTTCGCGGCGAGAAGGTTGAGGCGGCAGAAGGTTGCGCAACAGGTTCATCGTCGTTCTTGACCTGCGGTTCATCGCGCCCCGGTTGGATTTTGGTTTCCCCGTTGTGGGTTCGCGAGTCGAATGTGGCGAGTCTCGCGCGGTCCCCTTGCGTCACCTGTGCCGACTGAGGCACGACCGTCGCGGCGGGCGTCGACAGGGCCATTGCCGAAGGCTCGAATCGCACTCTCGATTCCATGCGAGTCGCATACCAAGCAACGAATGCCGCAAAAAGCACCAGTGATGGCACCAAGGCCAGTCGCAGAACGTTGCCCAGCGCGCTGGCATCCGGATCATCGGTCTTCTCGGATGCGTGGTGCGCCAGCAGATTTTCGACCTGATCGTCGATCGTGGACGGCATCGACTCGCCGCAAGCACGGCAGTGGAGGGCACGACCGCGGTTGACCGTGTGACAGGAGGGACAAGTGGGGCCCACAGTATCCGTTCGACGCAAGAGCAAGCCGAGGTAGTCGCTGACCTGTACGTACGCAACGGGTTCCTCGGGCATCGCGGGCCAGCCAGATACGGCAGCGGATGGGCTCATCATCTTGAACTCCTTTGCTCCCGGGCGCTCGCAGGTCTTCGCAAGAACCCGGGCGCCCCTTCGGGCAGGTTGTGGCAAAGGGGAAACCTTTTCAAATTCGGGTCGCCGCCGTCTGTCAGACGGCATCTGAACGTTGCAGGGAAAAGCGCCACGTTGCAACGCTGGCTCGCCGCTGCATGAGCCCGTTCCGTGACAGCGCCCCGCAGCGCGATGCCTCGGGCGATGCGCGCTGCGCCGGAAGTTCCGTCGGATCGATGATCCCGGTGCGACGGTCTTGACCCATGAGATGTATTT
>NZ_JBFUCI010000399.1:0-5897 GCF_056405335.1 Variovorax sp. P1_H12_2 | reverse complement strand
GAACAGTTGCAAAAGCTCGGCGTGCAGGTCCGGCTCAACGCCCGCGTCACCGCCATCGATGCCACCGGGCTGCAGATTTCCTCGCCCTTCAGCGATGGCGGCGCCGGCCTCGGCAGCCACCGCATCGACTGCGGTTGCGTGATCTGGGCCGCCGGCGTCGCCGCCTCGCCGCTCGGACGGATGCTGGCCGCGGCCACCGGCGCCGAGACCGACCGCGCCGGCCGCGTCAAGGTGCTGCCCGACCTCAGCCTGCCCGGCCGCCCCGACATCAGCGTGGTCGGCGATCTCGCGGCGGCCATGAGCCATCAGCCCGGCAAGGAGCCGACCCCGGTACCCGGGGTCTCGCCCGGCGCCAAGCAGATGGGGCGCGCCGCGGCCGCGAACATCCTGCGGCGGATCGCGGGCCAGCCGACCGAGCCCTTCCGCTACCGCGACTACGGCAACCTCGCCACCATCGGCCGCAACTCGGCCGTGGTCGACCTCGGCACCCCCGTCGGGCCGCTGCGTTTCGCGGGCAAGGCGGCCTGGCTGTTCTGGCTGTTCGCGCACATCTACTTCCTGATCGGTTTCCGCAACCGCTTCGTGGTGCTGATGGACTGGGCCAGCGCCTACTGGAGCTTCCAGCGACATGCCCGGGTGGTGGCGGACGTCCGCGCCAAGGAGAAAATCCAATGACACGCATCGAACAGAAACTGCAGGCCCTGGGACTGGTGCTGCCGCCGACCGCCAAACTGCCGGCCGGCGTGGTGCTGCCCTTCCCGTGGGTGCGGCTGGTCGGCCGCCGCGCCCTGGTCTCGGGCCACGGACCGATCGCCAGCGACGGCGGCTTCGCCGTGCCCCTGGGCAAGGTCGGGCGCGAGCTCAGCGTCGAGCAGGGTTACGAGGCCGCGCGCCTGACCGCGCTGGGCATCCTCGCGAGCCTGCAGCGCACCCTCGGCAACCTCGACCGCGTGACGGCCTGGACGCGGGTCTTCGGCATGGTCAACGCGGCGCCGGGCTTCAACCGGATGCCGGCGGTGATCAACGGCTTCTCCGACCTGATCCTCGAGCTCTACGGGCCCGAAGCCGGCGCCCACGCGCGCAGCGCCGTCGGCCTGGCCGAGCTGCCTTTCGACATTCCGGTCGAGATCGAGGCCGAGGTCGAGTTCGACTAGGGCGTGTTCACAGTTCGAGAACCAGCCTGCTGCTGCCGCTGCAGGCCCGCGAGCAGCACGTCATCATCTTCGTGTCGGCCTCGCGTTCGGCGCGCGTGAGCACGACGTCGCGGTGGTCGACCTTGCCGGCCAGCACGCGCACTTCGCAGGAGCCGCACAGGCCCTCCTCGCAGTCGCTCTGCACATCGATGTTGGCCGCGCGCAGGGCGCTCAGCACGGTCTGGTCAGCCGGCACGTGCACGACGATGCCCGAATCCTTCAGCTCGACGTCGAACGCTTGTTCGCGCGCGGGGTCCAGGGTTCGCAGAGTCGATTCGAAATGCTCGACGTGCAGCGCGTCCTCGGGCCAGGCGGCGCAAAGCGCCTCCAGCGCCGCCAGCATGCGCCCTGGCCCGCAGGCGTAGATCTGGGCCCCGGCGTCGGGCGTGGCGAGCAGCGCCGCCAGGTCGTTGCGCCGGCCTTCGTCGCCTGCATGGACCACCAGCCGCTCCCCGTGCAGTTCGGCCAGTTCATCGACCAGCGCCATGCTCGCGCGCGAGCGTCCGCTGTAGTGAAGCGTGTAGTCGATGCCCAGCGCGTTGGCGCGTCGTGCCATCGCACTCACAGGCGTGATGCCGATGCCCCCGGCGATGAAGATCACTTTCTTCACCGACTCGTCGAGATGGAAGTGATTGCGCGGACCGCGGATCTTGAGCCGGTCGCCGGCCTTCACGTGCGCATGCACCCAGGCCGAGCCGCCACGGCCCTCGGCCTCGTGCAGTACCGCGATCTCGAGCGCATTCACGTCGTCGGGGTCGCCGCACAGCGAGTACTGCCGCGATCGCTCAGGATGGCCGCATTCGATGTCGATGTGCGAACCCGGCGTCCAGCGCGGCATCGGCCGGCCATCCGGTGCGACCAGGCGCAGCTTGACGATGCCGTCCGCCGCCCGCGAGACGCTCTCGACCACCACCGGTCGCGTGATCGCGCCCTTCGAGGGTTCGCCGATGCGCACCGGCACGGGAACCTCCGGCCGGCGCAGCGCAGGCTGCGAGCGCTCCGGATTGTGGGCAGGGTCCCATTCGACCCAGAGATGCTCCGGACCGCGAAACGAGGTGTTGGGCACGTACGAGAACGCTTGCGCGGACAGGCGCATGTGGGGCAGCCGCCGCGTGAATTCCTCCAGGAAGATCTGCATCTCCATGCGCGCCAGGTTCTTGCCCATGCACTGGTGCGAGCCGTAGCCGAAGGTGAGATGGTCGCTGGAATTGTCGCGCCGGATGTCGAACAGGTCGGCGTCCGCGAAGTGGGCCTGGTCGTGATTGGCCGACGAGGTGACGATCAGCAGCTTCGAGCCGGCGGGCAGGTCGACGCCGCCCACCTGCGCATCGGCCGTGACGAGACGGCGCCATGCCGCGACCGAGCCGTTGTGCCGCAGGCATTCCTCGACGGCGTTGGGGATCAGGCTCGGGTCTTCGCAGACGTCGCGCCACACGTCGGGGTGCTGCAACAGCAGCTTCATCGCATTCGCGGTGGCATTGGCCGTGGTCTCGTGGGCCGCGACGATGCCAGCCATCATCATCGAGTGCAGGTATGAATCCGTCACGACCTCGGGCAGCTCACGTTGCTTGCGCAACCCGTACTGCATCCAGCCGCCGCCCTCCGGGTCCTGCCGCATCTTGTCGAGTACCTTGCCCGCGAACTGCCAGAAGTTGCCGACCGCGTGCGCCACCGCGACCTGCTCTTCCGGCTTGGGCTGGCCCCAGGTGTTGACGGTGTGCGCGATCGAATACTGGCGCAGCGTATCCATGTCCTCCTCGGGCACGCCGAGGAAATGCAGCGCCACGGTCAGCGGGACTTCCCAGAGCATCTGGTCGACGAGGTCGGCGCGGCCGTCGTCGATKAAGCGGTCGACGTACTCGCGCGCGAGCTGCCGCACCATCGGTTCATGGTGCTTGAGTTCCTCCGGCGTGAAAGGGTCCATCAGCGCGCGGCGACGCGGCATGTGCGCTGGCTCGTCTTCATTGACCAGCGTGCGGTTCAGCGCGAAGCCGTAGGACGCGAGCACGGCATTCGCCTCGTCGCCGGTCGGCGTGATCTTCTCGAGCGCGATGGATGGGCTGAAGGTGATGTTGTCGCGGAAGACGGCCTTGATGTCGTCATAGCGCGTGACCACCCAGTAGCCGAGCTTCGGGCTCCAGAAGATCGGCTCCTTCTCGCGCGCCCAGCGCACGTACTCGGGCGGGTCCTGCTGGTAGCCGTCCTCGAAAGGGTCGAAGTCGGCGGCGCGCTGGCTGACCGGACAGCCGGTCGGCGTTCGCTCGCCGGACAGCGCACCGTGCGCGACGGGACAACCGGTGGATCGATGCGGGACTTCAACACTGCTCATGGCGCGCGCCTCCTCAGTCCAGCGAGATCTTCAGGTCACGGATGAGCTTCTGCCACTTGATGGTTTCGGCCTTCAGCAACTCGGCGAACTGCGCCGGCGTGTTGCCGACCGGCTCGACACCGAAGTCGACCAGCCGCTTGGTGACGGCCGGATCGTGGATTGCCGCAACGACCTGCTTGTTGATCGCGGCGATCGTCGCGGGAGGCGTGCCGGCGGGCACCACCATGCCGACGAGCGCTGCGGCTTCGACGTTCTTGTAGCCCAGTTCGGCAAAGGTCGGCACGTCCGGCAATTGCGGCAGCCGTGTCGCGTTGGCCACCGCCAGCGCCTTGACCTTGCCGCCCTTGATGAAGCCGGCGCCCGCGGCCAGGTCGACCATCATGGCCGGGATCTGGCCGCCGGCCACGTCGGCCAAGGCCGGGGCAGCGCCGCGATACGGCGCATGGACCATCTCGATGCCGGCTTCCGACTTCAGCAGCTCCATGGCCAGATGGTGGGGACTTCCCGCTCCGGCCGAGCCGTAGTTGAAGCCGCCGGGCTTGGCCTTGGCCTGGGCGACGAAATCCTTCGCGTCACGCACCGAAAGACCGGGGCCGACGACCAGGATCATCGGAAAGCGCCCCATCAGCGTGACGGGTGCCAGGTCCTTGGTGGGGCTGTAGCTGAGCGACTTGTAGAGCACCGGATTGAAGACCAGCGTGCCGTTGTCGGCCGAGAGCACCGTGTACCCGTCCGCGGCGGCACGCGCGACCTCGGCAGCGCCAAGCGCCGTGTTGCCGCCGGGCTTGTTGTCGACCAGGATCGGCTGGCTCGCCTGCGTCGACCAGGTCTGGCCGATGGTGCGGGCGAGGAAGTCGGAGCCGCCACCTGCTGCATAGGGAACGACCCATCGCACCGGCTTGACGGGATACGTCGGCTGGGCCTGCTGCGCGAGCGCCAGCGGGGGCAGGACGGGCAACGCCAGCAGCGTCGCGACAAGAAATTTCTTCATCGGGTTGATCCTCGTCAAATATTTGCGTAATTGTTATACGCTATGCGTAATTACTGGATAGGGTTTTTACCAATCCAAACTGCCCTGAGTAGGATCGAGCGACATGAGCAAGACCCAGAAGCCCGCCACGCCTTCGAGCACGTCCACGCCCCGAGTGCTGGAGCGCCGGCAGCGCGTGCAGTCCGCCGAAACCGGCATGGCGGTGTTGAAGACCTTGTCGGCGATGGGCGGCAGCGCAGGCTTGTCCGCGCTGGCCGCGCAGGTGGGCGAAAGCCCGGCCAAGGTGCATCGCTACCTGGCGAGCCTGATCCAGGAGGGCCTGGTCGACCAGGACGCAGACTCCCAGCGCTATTTCCTCGGGCCTGAACTGATCCAGATCGGACTGACGGCCATGCGGCAGGCCGAGCCCATCCGCCTCGCCGAACCGGCGCTGGTCCGACTGCGGGAGAGCCTGGAGATCACCTGCTTCGTGGCCCTCATGGGCAACAAGGGCCCCACCATCATGCGATTCGAGGAGCCGGGCTTGCCCGTGACTGTCAACGTGCGCGCCGGCTCGGTGATGTCGCTCGTCTGGTCGGCGACCGGCCGCGTCTTCCTGGGGCTGTTGGACGAGGCCCGGGTGCGGACCCTGGCGGAAGAAGAACTGGCAGCCGCGACACCGGACATGCTCGCCCTGCTGCCCATGCCGAACCCGATCGACAGCCTGCAAAGCGAAGTCCGGGCAGCCGGTTGCGCTGTCGTCCGAGACGTCTACCTGCGCGGCATCAGCGCCGTGGCAGCCCCCGTGTTCGACTTCACGGGACGGGTCTGCGCGGTGATGACTGCCCTCGGCGCCAGCGGTGGCTTCGATCCTTCCGCGAACGGCCCGATCGCGACCGCGGTTCGGCGGGAAGCGCAGGCCACCAGCGCGAAACTCGGTTACGCGGGCCCGCGTCCGGAACACTGACGATGCCCGGCTCCTGCGAGCCTGTCAGGACTCGCTCTCGGCCTCCTGCAGAAGCCGCCACATCACCTTGCCGCTGCCGCTCTTGGGCAGCACGTCGACGAATTGCACCACGCGCGGAACCTTGTAGACCGCCATGTTCTCGCGGCACCAGTCGATGATCTGCTGCTCGGTCGTGTCCTTGTGGGTCGGGCGCAGCACCACCACCGCCTTGACCGACTCGCCCCGGTAGGCGTCCTTGATGCCGATCACGCAGGCTTCCTGGATCGCCGGGTGGCGGAACATCAGCAGCTCGACCTCGGCCGGCCAGACCTTGAAGCCGCTCGCGTTGATCATGCGCTTGAGGCGATCGGTCATGAAGAAGTAGCCGTCCTCGTCCATGCGGCCCATGTCGCCGGAGCGGAAGAAGCGCTTGCCCTCGAATTCGACGAAGGCCGCCGC
>NZ_JBFUCI010000398.1:0-5948 GCF_056405335.1 Variovorax sp. P1_H12_2 | reverse complement strand
GTCTGGGCCGGCGCCGGTGCGCTGCTGGTGGGCGGCATCGGCGTCATCGCCGGCCTGATGGGCTGGCGCTCGACCATCGCGCCGGTCAGCTTCAGTGCGCCGGCCTACAGCGAAGCCACGATCGAACGCGGCCGCACGCTCGCCGCGCTCGGCGACTGCGCGGTCTGCCACACCGCGCCGGGCGGCACGCCGAACGCCGGCGGTCGCGCGATGGAGACGCCCTTCGGCACCATCCACACCACCAACCTCACGCCCGATGACGACACCGGCCTCGGCCGCTGGTCCTTCACGGCCTTCCAGCGCGCGATGCGCGAAGGCGTCTCGCGCGACGGCCACCACCTGTACCCGGCCTTCCCGTACACGGCCTTCGCCAAGACCAGCGACGACGACCTGCAGGCGCTCTACGCCTACTTCATGTCGCTGCCGCCGGTGCGCGCCGAGACGCCGCCGGCCGAACTCAAGTTCCCGTTCGGCCTGCGGCCGCTGATGGCGGGCTGGAACGCGCTGTTCCACGACCCCAAGCCCTACCAGCCGGTGGCCACGCAGAGCGCCGAGTGGAACCGCGGCGCCTACCTGGTCAACGGCCTCGGCCACTGCGGCGCCTGCCACACGCCGCGCAACGCGCTGGGCGCGGAGCAGGGCGGCAGCGCCAGCCTGTCGGGCGCGATGGTCGACGGCTGGGAGGCGCCGGCGCTGACCGCGCGGTCGACCTCGGCCGTGCCCTGGAATGCCGACGCGCTCTACGGCTACCTGCGCAGCGGCCATTCCCAATCGCACGGCATCGCCGGCGGCCCGATGGCCGAGGTGGTGCGCGAACTCGCGGCGGTGCCGGACGCCGACATCCGCGCGATGGCCAGCTACCTGGCGTCCTTCAACCCCGCCACGACGCAAGAGACCGCTGCGGCGCAGRCACAGCGCGYGGTCGCCACCGCCGCGGCGCAGCAGGGCCGCCTGCTGGGCCCCGCCCAGCGCATGTTCGACAGCGCCTGCGCGTCCTGCCACCACGACGGCGACGGCCCCACGCTGCTGGGCGTGAACACGCCGCTGGCGCTCAACAGCAACCTGACGAGCGCCCGGCCGGACAACCTGCTGCGCACCATCCTCGACGGCGTGCGCGAGCCGGCCTCGCGCGACATCGGCTTCATGCCCGCCTTCCGCGAGGCGCTCGACGATGCGCAGATCGCCGAGCTGGCGGGCTACATGCGCGCCCGTTTCGCGCCGCAGGAGCCGGCCTGGCGGGACCTGCCGGGGAGCGTGGCGCGGCTGCGGGCCTCCGGGCCGAACGCCACATCGCGCTGAGACTCCCGTACGATCTGCGGCGCAGAGGCCGAATCACCGGCCCGCTCCCTGGAGACCTTCGCATGACCTCGACGCTTTCGCCCGCCCAGTCCCTGCCTCGCGATGCCGAGCGCGCCACCCTGGTCGGCCGCCTCTGGCTGCCCGACGTCGGACCGGTGCTGGTCGCGGTGCACGAGGGCGGCCTGCACGATCTCTCGCGCTTCGCCGCCACCGCCAGCCAGCTGCTGGAGTTCGACGATCCGGTGGGCGCGGTGCGCGAGGCGCTGCGCGACGAGCGGACGCAGCGGGTCGCCTCGCTCGAGCACGCGCTGGCCAACAGCGACGAGACCCGCCGCGACCCGCAGCACCCCTGGCTGCTCGCGCCCTGCGACCTGCAGGCCGTGAAGGCCAGCGGCGTGACCTTCATCGCCAGCCTGCTCGAGCGCGTGATCGAGGAGCAGTCGCGCGGCGATGCCTCCAAGGCCGAGTCGATCCGTGCCGCGCTCGGCGGCGTGCTGGGCGACAACCTCGCGGGCATCGTGCCCGGCTCGCCACAGGCCGCGAGGGTCAAGGACGTGCTGATCGCCCAGGGCGCCTGGTCGCAGTACCTCGAGGTCGGCATCGGGCCCGACGCCGAGATCTTCACCAAGGCGCCGGTGCTGGCGGCGGTCGGCACCGGCGCCGACGTCGGCATCCACCCGGGATCGGTCTGGAACAACCCCGAGCCCGAGGTGGTGCTGGCGGTCGACAGCCGCGGCCGCACGCTCGGCGCCGCGCTCGGCAACGACGTCAACCTGCGCGACTTCGAAGGCCGCAGCGCGCTCCTGCTCGGCAAGGCCAAGGACAACAACGCCTCGTGCGCGATCGGCCCCTTCATCCGGCTGTTCGACGCCCACTTCGGCATCGAGGACGTGCGCCGCATCACGGTGGCGCTGCGGGTGGTCGGGCTCGAAGGCTTCACGCTGGCCGGCGCGAGCTCGCTGGCGAAGATCAGCCGCGACCCGCTCGACCTGGTGTCGCAGGCGATCGGCCCGCACCACGCCTACCCCGATGGCCTGATGCTGTTCCTCGGCACCATGTTCGCGCCGACGCAGGACCGCCACGGCCCGGGCCAGGGCTTCACGCATGTGGTCGGCGACCAGGTGACGATCTCGGCGCCCGAACTCGGCGCGCTGCACAACCGCGTCGTGCATTCGGACCAGGCGCCGCGCTGGACCTTCGGCATCGGCGCTCTGATGCGGAACCTCGCTGGACGCGGAATTATTTGACTCGCCCCCAGGTTGCCCCGCACTTCGTGTCGGGGCGCCCACCCCCGACCGGGGGCAACACCAGCGGCCCGGCGGAGCCGGTTCCGCGGTGTTTCACGAAGGGGCCGGGCTGCGCCGGCCTTGGTGTTGGGCGGCGAGCAGCGCCAGCACGGCGATCAGGCTCGCTGCCAGCAAGATCCACAACCCCGCCGTATAGCCGCCAGCCGGCGTCCACAGCAGGCCCAGCATCAGCGGCGCCAGGGCGCGTGCGATGGCGCTCGGCAGCCCCAGCGCGCCGTTGAGCGTCGCCACGTGCTCGCGGTTCACGTACTGCGCGATGGCGGTGCCCTTGACGATGGTCAGCATCCCGTTGCCCATGCCGTAGAACAGCACGAAGGCCAGCGCCGCCGCCGGATGACCGGCGCCGGCCAGCAGGGTCGCCAGGCCGATCGGGATCAGGCAGGGGATCAGCCGGTTCGCCAGGTGCAGGTCGAAGTGGTGCTCGAAGACGTAGAGCAGGGCGCGGCCGAACACCTGCATGATCCCGATGGCCGCCGGCACCGCGATGGCCCAGGTCTCCGACAGCCCGGCGCCGCGCAACAGGCTCACCATGTGCGGCGGCAGCGCCGCGGTCACCGCCATCAGCAGCACGGTGAACACGCCCACCAGCAGGAAGGGCGTGCTGCGCAGGTAGTGGCCGACGGGTCGCCGCGTTGTTGTTGCGGCTGCGCCCGCGGCCGCTGCGGCCACGCTGCGCTTCGGCGCCTGCCGCAGGATCCACGCATGCAGCGGCGCGCACAGCAGCAGGTGGAGGGCGGCGAGCACCCACAGCGCATGCCGCCAGCCGAACTGCGCGATCAGCCAGGCGTCGAGCGGGATGAAGACCGTGCTGGCCAGCCCGCCGAGAAAGGTCAGCGTGATGATGGCGCGCCGGAAGTCGTTCGGGAAGCGGCGCGTGACGACCGCGAAGGCCGGGCTGTAGAGCGTCGCCGAGAGGGCGGCGCCGAGCAGCAGCCAGGCGGCGTAGAAGCCCGCCGCGCTCTGCACCACGCTGTGCAGCAGCAGCCCGGCCGCGATCAGCAGCGAGCCGCCGGTCATCACGGCGCGCTCGTGGCCGCGGTCGATCCACCGTCCGACGGACCATGCCATCGCACCCTCCGCCAGCAGTGCGAGGCTGAAGGCCAGTGACGATTGCGCCCGGCTCAGGCCGAGCTCGCGCTCCACCGGCTCCATCAGCAGCGCGAAGGTGTAGAAGACGCTGCCCCAGGTGATGAGCTGGCCCAGCGAGAGCCAGCCGACGAGGCGGCGGTCGTAGGGAGGCGCAGCGGCGGAGAGATCCATGCGCCGACTCTACCGATGCGGCGCAGGCGCTCGGCAAGACGCTCCGGGCCAGGCCGGCCCGGGTCCGCGATCAGCCCGCCGTCTTGAGCGCCGGCGAGGCGGCGCGTGTGTCGGCAGCGGGTGCCGCCAGCAGCAGCTTGTAGATCAGCGCGCCGATGATCGCGCCGGCGATCGGTGCGACCCAGAACAGCCACAGCTGGTCGACGGCATGGGCCGGCCCGAACAGTGCCGGCCCGGTGCTGCGCGCCGGGTTGACCGAGGTGTTGGTCACGGGAATGGAGACCAGGTGAATCAGCGTCAGGCACAGGCCGATCGCGAGACCGCCGAAACCCGCGGCGCTGTTCTTCGCCGTGGCGCCCAGGATCACGATCAGGAAGACCGCGGTCAGCACCACCTCGATCAGCAGCGCCGCCATGAGGTCATAGCCGCCGGGCGAATGCTCGCCGTAGCCGTTGGTGGCGAAGCCGCCGATCTCGGCGCCGGCCTTGCCGGTGGCGATCTGGTAGAGCACGAAGGCGGCGGCGATGGCGCCGAGCACCTGGGCGATCACGTAGCCCGGCAGCTCGGCGGCGCGAAAACGTCCGGCCACCACGAGCCCGACCGACACCGCCGGATTGAAGTGGCCGCCCGAGATCGGGCCGAGCGCATAGGCCCCGGTCAGCACCGTGAGGCCGAAGGCCAGCGAGACCCCGGCGAACCCGATGCCGAGCCCGGGAAAACCGGCGGCCAGCACCGCGCTGCCGCAACCGCCGAAAACGAGCCAGAACGTGCCGATGAATTCGGCCGACAGCTTCCTTGAAGTACTTTGTTCCATATTCCCTGAATCCTTCTTGTGTGACAAACAAACCCGCCGACCGCGGTCGAGGGCGGGCGGATTCTAGGGAGACCCCGGGTGGCAACAAGCGCCACTGCGCGGGGCAGGCGGCGGCGATGCGCGGTTGTTCACGGAACCGGCGGTTTTCTTCGTCCTGGCCCGTCTCCGTGCGACCGGATGCCGCTGCCGCCTTGAAACAAGGCGTTAAAACTGTAAGGCGATCGCGTCGGCGTTCAGTCGGTCGAATGCAGCGCCCGCCGGTACTGCACCGCTTCCCCCACATGCGCGACACCGACGGCCTCGACCCCCGCGAGGTCGGCGATGGTCCGCGCCACCTTCAGCGCCCGGTGCGTGCTGCGGGCCGACCAGCCGAGTCGCATCGCGGCCGTGTGCAGGAACTGGAGCGCCGCCGGGTCCAGCGACGCATGGCGGTCGATCTCGGCGCCCTCGAGACCCTGGTTGGGCTTGCCCTGCCGGGCCAGCGCGCGTTCGCGCGCCGCGACGGCGCGACCGCGGATCGCCCCGGTCGCTTCGCCGACAGGGGCCTCGAGCAGCTGCTGCGCCGAGACGCCGGGCACCTCGATGTGCAGGTCGATGCGGTCGAGCAGCGGGCCGCTGAGCTTGCCCTGGTAGCGCAGGACCTGGTCCGGCGTGCAGCGGCAGGCCCGGGTCGTCGATCCGCGCCAGCCGCAGGGGCAGGGGTTCATGGCGGCGATGAGCTGGAAGCGGGCCGGGAACTCGGCGCGTCGCGCGGCCCGGGAGATCGTGATGGTGCCGGTCTCCAGCGGCTCGCGCAGCGCCTCCAGCGCCGAGCGGGCGAATTCGGGGAATTCGTCGAGGAACAGCACGCCGTGATGAGCCAGCGAGATCTCGCCGGGCCGCGGCGGCGAGCCGCCGCCCACCATCGCCACGGCGCTGGCGCTGTGGTGCGGGCTGGCGGTTGGCCGGCGCATCCATTGCCCGGTCGCGAAGCGGCCGGCCAGGCTGGCGACCGCCGCGCTCTCGAGGGCTTCCTCGATGCTCATCCCGGGCAGCAGCCCGGCGAAGCGCTGGGCCAGCATCGACTTGCCGGAGCCCGGCGGGCCGACCATCAGCAGGCTGTGGTTGCCGGCCGCCGCGATCTCCATCGCCCGCTTGGCGCCGGCGTGCCCCTTCACGTCGGCCAGGTCGGGGTGGCGCGCGGCCGGTCCGGGCGGCGCCGGCACCATCCGCGCCCAGCCGTCGTCGCCGGCTGCTTCGGCGGCCGGCGGCACCGCGCCGGCCGGCAG
>NZ_JBFUCI010000397.1:0-6026 GCF_056405335.1 Variovorax sp. P1_H12_2 | reverse complement strand
TGGTCGCGCAGGGCGCCCTGCGCTGCGGCAAGGGCATCCGGGCCGGCGGCGTCATCGACGGCCGCGAGACCGTGCGCGCCGGCCACGGCATCGAGGCGGGTGGCTCGATCGACTGCGGGCGTCACCTGGAAGCGGGCTGGGGCATCCGCTCGCGCGGCGCGATCGTCGCCGAAGGCGCGATCAAGGCCGGCGAGAGCCTGCATGCCGAGGAAGAGATTCGCGCCGGCGCCGGCTACGGGATCTTCGCGGGGCTGGACGTGCGGGTCGATGCCTGGGAAGCGAGCGCGAAGGTGTTCGCCGGGCGCCGGCCCGAGGGGCTCATGAGCGGGTGGTGGGAGGGATTGCCGGCGTAGTGCTTCCGGTGCGGCTCAGTCCGCCTGTCAGGGCAGTGTGAAGTTGTTGGTGAAGATCGAGCCGGCCGGAAGCAAGGGCGACGGCACCGTCTTGACGACCCCCGCTGCGCTGGCCTCCACCGAGTACTTGCCGGCAGAGAAGGCGTCAGCGCCGAACACCAGCGTGGCTGGCGCAGCCACATAGGGCGCTACCTGCGGCGCAGCCACCGGCACGACGTATTCGTAGGCACCGCTGATGCCGTCCACGAAGCGGTCGGCCACCACGATGGTGGCGCCATTGCCCAGGATCTGCAGCGCGCGCACTTCGGCCTCCACCGGCGACACGCCGGTGCTCACCACCCCCTTCAACGTGGCGGTGGACGAGGTCGGAAGAACCAGGGCCGTACTGGCCGAGTTCAGCGAGGTGACCGTATCGGCGACCACCGGCACATTGATCACCACCCCGGTGGCCCGGCCCGGTGCCGCGACGACGAGCGTGTAGAAACCGGCCGGCACCGGCTGCAGCAGGAAGCGCCCGCTGCTGTCCGGAACGCTCGCCCTGATCACCACCCCGCTCTGCTGCAACGACACGATGGTTGCGGGGCCTATCAGGCTGGGATCGACAAAGCCCTGCACGCCGGCCACCAGTCGCGGCACCACGGAGAGCACCGGCTTGAGCAGATACTGGCCGGAGTTGCCCGCGCGGACCACCGATTTGCAGGCATCGAAGTCGATCACGAAATCCGCCAACTGGTTGGACAGCACGTCGATGTTGGCCTTGGCCTTCAGGCCTGATTGCTGGCCGCTGGGCGTCTTGAGCGCGACCTCCGATCCGCCGGTAGGAACGACCGAATTGGCCAGCGGCGTGCTCCCGCCGTTTTCGGCCAGCACCAGGCGCAACTGCGTGTACTTGCCGGCCGGCAGTGGCAATTGCCCCAGTTCGAACAGCACTCCGTTGGTCAGCGACAGCAGGTCGACGCGCGTCGGCGGGCTCACGGAGAGGTCCTGCCAGCCGGCGTCGCTCTCGCCGGCATCGCCGCTCTGGTGAACCCGCACCTTCGTGACGGTGACGTTGACAGCGTCATAACCACAGGCCGGAGTGTCGGTCATCGCGAAACGCAAGGTGCCGTTGCCCCCGGAAGCGCTGCCGGAAGCCGAGCCGCTGCTGGTGCCGGCGCTGGTTCCGGCACCGGCTCCGAAGCCTCCACCGCCTCCACCACCCCCGCAAGCCATCAGCGATCCAAGCAGCGCGAAGGCCAGGATCGCGCGAATGTATCCAAGTGCTTTCAATTCGATCCCCATGCATTGAGATGTGACTATTTCACATTTAACTGCAGGAAGCGATGCTCGGCAAGAGCGACGGTCGGTCGCGCGACCCAGTGGGATGTGAACGGCGTCGCCCGGTGCACGGAACCGGACTGCCAGACGTCAAGCTCGCGATCGCTTGCCTCGCGCATCACGCCGGCGGAGAAGCGCATCCGCGTTCATCTCGGCGTAGCGGTCGCGATCGGACTCTCTCCCTTCACGAAGGTGCAATCGCTGGGTCGTGATTCGGATCGGCGGCGCGATGGCCGATTCTGTCGGGAATATCCTAGAACGCACAGCCGTCCGTCCCTAACCTTCAAAGCCCCGCCACAGCCGATTCAAGCAGTCGGCACCGGCTCTCACCGGAAGGAAGACCATGACGAACCCGGCCACCGCCTCCCCCACCTGCGCGTCGATCGACACGCCCGCCGCCCGCTTTGACATCTACGCCCAAGTCCACAAGGGGTTGCGCGCCTGCATGGCCGCCACGCTCGTCGAGGTGGGCCGCATGGACTGCGGCGACGACCAGGCGGTCAAGTGCGTGCTCGACGGACTTGACCAATTGCTCGACTGGTGCGCCGGGCACCTGCACAAGGAAAACCAGTTCGTCCATCCCGCCATCGAAGCGCGCGACCCGGCTGCCAGCCTGCGCATGGCCGGAGAGCATGTGCACCACGACGCTTGCATCGCGCAACTGCGCGACGACGCCGACCGGCTGAGCCGAGCCGGCGGCGCAGCGCGCGAGTCCGCCGCAGCCCGGCTCTACCGGCGGCTGGCCGGGTTTGTCGCCGACAACCTGGCGCACATGGACACGGAAGAAACGGTGAACAACGCCATCCTGTGGGCCGGCTACACCGATGGCGAACTGGGCGAACTGCACGCCGCCATCGTCGCGGCGACTTCGCCCTCGCAACTGGCGGTGGATGTGCGCTGGATCACGCCCCACCTGAGTCCATCGGAAATTGCGGCACTGATGCGCGGCCTGCAGGCGTCGATGCCGCCGGAGGTGTTCGCGGGCGTGGCCGGCATGGTGGGACCGCATCTTCCGCCGCAGGCGCGGCGCCGGCTGGCGGTCGAACTCGGCCTGCCCGCGCTTGCACCGCTCGACGATCCGCTCGCGATCGTCGAGCGCTTCATCGCCGCGACCTTCGTCCGCTTCGACGCCGCAGCGGCGGCCCAGTGGGTGACGCCGGATTTCGTCGCCCATCCGTGGGCGGCCCACGGGCTGCCGCCGGGACCGGCGGCATTGGAGGCCGTGGTCCCGGTGTTCGGCAATGCCTTCTGCGACGCGAGCGCGGAGGTGGTCGACCACATGGTCGACGGCGACCGCGTGGCGCTGCGCTATGTCTACGCCGCAAGGCATGTCGGCGACCTGTTCGGCATCGCAGCGACCGGACGGCGCTTTCGCATCGAAGGCATCTGCATCGTCCGCCTGGCCGGCGGGCGGGTCGCCGAATACTGGCGCGAGGAAGACATGCTCGGCCTGCAGCGCCAGCTCGGTGTGGCCACGCTGTTGCCAGCGCAGGCATCCGCTGCATAAGATCCGCCATCCGTTGCCCATGACCCCTCCCACCTCACCGCCCGTGCCGTTGATGGAGGCCTACAAGCCTTCGCCTGGGCTCGCGTCCTGCATCACGGACATCTGGGTGTGGGAGCTTCCTTGCGCGCTGGTGCGATCGGACGGCGGAACGTTGACGCTGCTGCCCGACGGGCATCCCACGATGTGCTTCGTCTACGGCGATCCGCTCATCGCCTCCGATGGGCGGCGGACTTTCACCACGCGCAGCGCGGTCTGCGGCTTCCAGGCCCGGCCCGTGCAGGTCTCCTGCGAGGGACATGCCGCCGGCATCACGGTCCGATTCAGGCCCTGGAGCCTCGCACGCTTCTTTCCGCCTTCGCTCGAGGAAGCGGCCGAGCGGCGCATCGACTGCCGGGACCTGTTTGCACGCCGCGCGGTCGAAGACCTCGAATCGCAACTGTTCGAACTGCCGACCTCGCTGGCGCGGGTCAGGCAGGTCGAGCGCTTCCTGCTCGGGCTGCTGCGCACGCGTGAAAGCGACCGGCTCGTCGAGCGAACCGTGATGCACCTGTGCAGCGGCAAGCACGGCATGAGCGTCGCGCAGATGGCCCGCGAGTTCGGCGCCACCGAGCGCACGCTGGAGCGCCGCTTCCGAGGCGTGATCGGCGTGCCGCCCAAGCGCTTCGCACGGGTGATGCGCCTGCAGGCTGCCGTCACGGCGCCGGAGCCGCCCGAACGCTGGTCCGAGTTCGCGCTCCACTGCGGCTACTACGACCAGTCCCACCTGAATCGCGAGGCGAAGGCGATCTTTGGCGCCTCGCCGTCGACCATGCGGAAAGCGCCGGCCGGTCAGATCGCACAAGGCTTCCAGAACCTGGCGCGCGAGACGGCCTTGTCCACGAAGATATTTCGGTAGTGCCGTGCAAAGCTGAAGAGAATGGTGCTCTTGGACGCGACCTTCCCCGACCAAGCAGGCCGGAGGCAAGAGTTGTTCGCTAACCAAGAATATCGGCTGCCCCGAAACGAACGCCGTCGCTGTCAGCGTCGGGCCATGTCCTTGATGATTTCGTCGCAGATGCCACGAATCTGGTTCTCCGTCATAGGCGCAAACACGCCCTGCATGGCCGAGGACGTCGTCGCGTACTTTCGCGTACCCATGGGCGTCGCAGCAGGGAGCTCGACAAAGGAAACGTCGGCGTCGATGTAGGCGTTGCCCGTCATGATGCCGGCAGCGACACGGGCACCGCGCGTAATGTACCGATAGTCGTTGATGTTGACCGCGACCAGTGTCGAGGGCTCCGCTGCAGATGCAAGGGCTGCGTCGATAGGCGTAAGGGTCATGCCCGCGGCCGCGGTGGCTTCGGTCATGCCGACTCGCCATTCGTTGCGAAACTGTTCCCAGTCCTTCGACGCCGCCAGTTCCTTGCTGCCCCGAACGTCCAGCGTAACGTGCTTGGCCGCGGCGGGCGAGAGGGCGAGCTTCTGCTCGGCACTGCCTTGGCGCTGCACGTTGGCCGCGCAGCCCGTAAGGACCAGAACCGCCGAGAGAAAAACCAGTTTGAGCGCTTGATACATCGAGATTTGCTTCGTGGGATGGATGGTGGGTGCCCGCTTCCGGTCACTTGCTGCCGGCGCCAGTGGGGCGTACGTGAGAGTTGTGCGAGGCGCTATTTGTGCGTGCCGTACGAATCGGCGGTGCGGCTATTCTTGTACGCCCCCCCGCGGTGAGAACTTCCCTGGCCGCCCTTGTAGGTGCCACCGTGGCTGCTTGTGTGCGCACCCCCGCCATACGACACGCGACCGCCTCCCTTGGCGAGTGCAAGTGGCGTGAAAGTTGCGACCAGAAAAGCAAAAGCAACCGTCAAGAGTTTCTGCATGTCGTTATCTCCGTTCTTTTTTTGACACGTCGAATGTACCCACGTCTCCGACGCTTGCTCGTGAAGTTCTGCTCAGTTCAGCGGGTTCGATAGCGACCTACGACTCCCCGCCGTGGCCTTCATCCAGTGAAGAGCTGCAGGAACGGCGGGCGTTGACTGCATGACCCACGCGCTCGATCACGGAGGAGCACCTTGCCGTCGCCACATCATTGGAACGTGTGCGGTTGTGGCAAGGCGGATCGTGTAGTGCAAACGCAATACAATGGGCCATGAAGACCGCGACCATCCCCTCGGTTCGGGTTGAACCGAAACTGCGCGAAGAAGTCGAGCAACTGCTCGGCGAAGGCGAGTCGTTGTCGGAGTTCGTGGAAGCGGCTGTGCGTAGCGCCGTTCGCCAACGACAAAACCAGGCTGAATTCATCGCCCGCGGCCTTCATTCCCTGAGACGCGCCCGGCAGACCAGCGTCTACGTCGAAGCGGACGACGTGCTGCGAAAGCTCGATGGCAAGCTCGTGGCCGCCAAGGCACGCAAGTCGTCCGCCAAGCATTCGTGACGTTTCGCGTCCGGTTCACCCACGAGGCCACAGAAGACCTCGAGCGGCTGTTCGACTTCATCGTCGAGCGCGAGTTGGCGCGCGATGGAAACCTGGGCGTCGCGCAACAGGCTCTGGATGCGATTCGACAGGGCATCGAAACACTGCAGTGGACTCCGTTCACCTGCAGGAAAGCCGGGGCAAGCCCGTTCCTGCGTGAGTTGGTCATCCCATTTGGCCACGCGGGCTACATCGCGTTATTTGAAATCGTGGACGACAGCACGGTTGTTGTTGCAGCCGTACGCCATCAGCGCGAAGACGACTATCACTAGCACTTGCCTGGCCTGGTGCTTCCTCTGCGACGGAACCCCCGAGTGGCCAGCTTGGCGACCCCCCACCAGGTCAAGCCCCAAATCACGATGACCGCCGCCCATCCGAAAGTCGAAGGGCTGGCCCAGCC
>NZ_JBFUCI010000396.1:0-6050 GCF_056405335.1 Variovorax sp. P1_H12_2 | reverse complement strand
TTTCCTGGCGCGTGTACCACGGCCGTTTGGCGACCAGGCCCGCCGGCGTCTGGTAGAGCGGCACCGTGTTCGTCGCGGTCGGCAGGCGCGTGGCGTCGAAGACCGGTTCGTAATAGCTCGTGAGCTTGCCTTCGCTCGGGCCCGCGGGCGATTCGACCCGGAAGGGCTGCAGTCGCTGCATCATCCATTCGCGCTGCTGGTCGGCGTCGGCCAACGCGAGCTGGCGAACCTCGCGGCACAGCGGCGCGATGGCGGCGTTCGGCCGCGTGCAGTTGGCGACCATCGCCACCCAGCCTTCGTGCAGCGCATCCTCGTTGAAGCCCGGCAGCTCGGACCAGGCCACGGGCGTCCACCGGCTCTTGGGATGCGCGAGCGATCCGGTCAGCGGGCCGAGATCGCGCGGCGCAGCCGCACTCGGCGTCGCCGCCGGCACCTCGGGCTGTCGCGTGCTGACGCTGCAGCCACCCAGCGTTGCTACGATCGCGAGTCCCACCAGCCACCGGAGTCCTTTGTTCATGGGTCTGATTTTGCTTGAAGCCCTCGGCGCCGGAATCGTGTTCATCCTGATCATCTGGTGGACCATGTTCTCGGGCCGCAAGGGCGGCGAACTGCACGACGTGCACGGCCCCGACGAAGCACCGCCGGGCACGCCATCTCGACCTCCCGCCGAAGCGCCGCCACGCGATTGACGGCGTGTCGTCTCGAGCCGCTTCGGCCTGTCGGCCGCAGCGCCGATCGCTATCGAATCGATAGCAGCGCGACAAGCAACGATAAGCCAGGCCAGGGCTCTAGACCGCCGCGGGTGTTACATGCGGAAACCGCCGCGCCAGACATTCGACGCCAGTCGCTCGGGATAATCGCCGTTCCTTGTTTTGGACCCCGAGAAAGATTGACATGAGAAATTTCGTACTCGCCACCAGCGCCGCAGCGCTCGTCCTGTCAGGCTGCGCCGGCACCGGCACCGGCATGACCGACACCCAGCGCAACACCGGCATCGGTGCCGGGGTGGGCGCGCTGGCGGGCGCGGCGATCGGCTCGGCCACCGGCGGCAACCGGGGCGCGATCGGTGCCGGGGCGGCGGTCGGCGCGTTGGCGGGCGCCGCGGGCGGCTACCTGTGGTCGCAACGCATGGAGAACCAGAAGCGCCAGATGGAAGCAGCCACCCAGGGCACCGGCGTGGCCGTGACCCAGACCGCCAACAACGAGCTCAAGCTCGCGATCCCGAGCGATGTCTCCTTCGACGTCGGCCGTTCGGCGATCAAGCCCAATTTCTCGCCGGTGCTCGACCAGTTCGCCAGCGGCCTGCGCAACAACCCGAACGCCGACGTGCGCATCATCGGCCACACCGACAGCACCGGCACCGACGCCATCAACAACCCGCTGTCGATCGCGCGTGCCGCCAGCACCCGCGACTACCTGGTCGCGCGCGGCGTGCCGGCCGGATCGATCCGCACCGAAGGCCGCGGCGCGCGCGAGCCGATCGCCGACAACTCCACCGATGCCGGCCGGGCGCAAAATCGCCGCGTGGAAATCTACGTCGGGGAACGCCCCCAGGGCTAAGGCGCGGGGGCTCTAGACCCCTCGCAGCAGGTTGGCGAGCTCGACCGCC
The DNA here is from genome assembly GCF_056405335.1 of Variovorax sp. P1_H12_2. Classification (NCBI taxonomy): domain Bacteria; kingdom Pseudomonadati; phylum Pseudomonadota; class Betaproteobacteria; order Burkholderiales; family Comamonadaceae; genus Variovorax; species Variovorax sp. P1_H12_2. The sequence continues at coordinate 4,441 of NZ_JBFUCI010000396.1, read as the reverse complement.
GACTTGACCTCCATCTTCTCGAACACGCGCGCGCGGTGGACCTCCACCGTGCGCACGCTGATCGCGAGCTGATCGGCGATCAGCTTGTTCGGCAGGCCTTCGACGACGCAGCGCATCACGTCGCGCTCGCGATCCGTCAGCTCGTCGATGCGGTGCTTGAGCAGCTTTCGCGTGCGCTGCGCCTCGATGGCTTGCAGCGAAACGCCGAGCGCATGCTCGATGCGATCGACCAGCGCGTTGTCCGAAAAAGGCTTCTCGCAGAAGTCGAAGGCGCCGCGCTTGACCGCATCCACCGCGGTCGGCACATCCGCGTGGCCGGTCAGGAAGATCACCGGCATGGTGTCGAGCAGTCCGCGTTCCGCGAGCCGGTCGAACAGCACGAGCCCGCTGGTGCCGGGCATGCGCACGTCGAGCAGCAGGCAGTGCGGGTGGTCCAGCAGCGGCTCGTCGGCCAGGCGCGCCTCGAAGGCTTCGGCGCTGGCGAATTGCTCGCTCACCAGGCGCCGCGAGCGCAGCAGCCAGGCCAGCGCCTCGCGCACACTGGCGTCGTCGTCGACGATGAAGATCAAGGCATCGATCAGGGGTTGCATGAGATGAGTGTCAGCTGGCGGTCGCAAGAGTAAATCGGAAGACCGTGCCGCGCGGCCGCTGCGGCTCGAACATGAGCACGCCTCCGTGCTGCTCGACGACGGTGCGGCACAGGCTCAGGCCCAGCCCCATGCCGTCGGGCCGGGTCGTGAAGAAAGGCGTGAAGAGGCGCGCCGCCACCTCGTCGCTGATGCCGCAGCCGACATCGGCGACCGAGAACTCGAGCCAGCGGCGCGCGTCCGCGCCCGGACTTCCGCCGGCGCGCACGACGCGCAGCCGCAGCACCCGCTCGGCCAGGCCGGGCATGTCCATCGCCTGCATGCCGTTGCGCGCCAGGTTCAGCAGCACCTGCTCGACCAGCGTCCGGTCGCACACCACGGCCGGCAGGTGCTCCTCGAACGCGAGCTCGACGCGGACCCCCAGCTTGCGCGCCTGCAGCCGCACCAGCGGCAGCACCGCATCGACCAGCGCCTGGGGCGTCACCGCCTCGCGCGTGCGGTCGCGCCGACGCACGAAGTCGTGCACGCTGCGGATCACCTGGCCGGCGCGGTCGGCCTGCTCGGCAATGCGGCGCACCGCCATCGCGACCTCTTCGTGCTCGCTCGCGCGCGGCAGGCCGTCGGCACCGAGCAGGTTGAGCGAGCCGCTCGCATAGCTCGCGATCGCCGCCAGCGGCTGCGTCAGTTCGTGGCTCAGCAGCGAAGCCATCTCGCCGACGGTCGCCAGCCGCGCGCTGGCCTGCAGGCGCTCCTGGCTGGCCCGCGACAGTTCCTCGATGCGGCGCTGCTCGCTGATGTCGATGAAGGCGCTCATCCAGCCGCTCTGGGACCCTTGCGCGTTGATCAGCGGGGCCTCGAAGATCAGCACCGGGAAGCGGGTGCCGTCCTTGCGCATGAAGACCGATTCGAATCCCTCGCGCGGCGGCGTGGCGCCCGCCAGTCGCACCGCCTGCCGGCGCTGGTATTCGTGCGCCAGTTCGGTCGGCCAGTAGGGCGCCTCGACGTCGCTGCCCATCAGCTCCTCGGCACTGAAGCCCACCATCTCGCAGAAGGCCGGATTGACATAGGTGATGCGGCCCCGCAGGTCGCGCGCGCGCAGGCCCGTGATGACCGAGTCCTCCATGGCCTTGCGAAACGCCAGCGCATCGGCGAGATCGCGTTCGGCGCGCAGGCGCCGGCGCGTGTCGCGCGCCAGCAGCACCAGCACCGACACCAGCGCGATCGAGATCGCCGTGACCAGCGCGGTCAGCATGTTGGGGAACAGGTCGGGCACGGCGCGCCAGCCGTCGACGCGCAGCATCAGGGTGGCGCCCGGAAGGTCGATCAGCTGCTGCGCGGTGAAGACCCGCGTGCCGATGCGGCGCGGCGCGCCGATCGCCACCAGCCGGGTGCCGTCGGCCTCGGTGAAGGCCACCTCCTGACCACGGCTGAGCATCGGCGCCAGCATCTCGGTCAGCGTGTCGCGAAGGGAGTAGGCAGCCACCAGGTAGCCGCCGCCCTCGACCGGCACGCACAGTTCCAGGACCTCGAGGCCGCTGCCCTGGGTCGAGGCCACGTAGTGGCTGGGCGAATAGGCCGGCGTGCCGAGCTTGCGCGCGCTGGTGCAGGCCTGCTCGACGTCGGTCTGGTTGGGGCCGCGTTCGTTGTCGCCGAACACCCGCCGTCGATAGGGCGAATCGACCACGCCGAGCGGATGCAGGGCCGGGTCGCGCCATTCGAGGCGCAGCCATTCGCGATGGTCGCGCAGCAGGCCGGCGGCCCGGGTTTCCCACTGCTCGCGGTCGACGCCGCCGGCCAGCGAGGCGCGCAGCGTCTGCACGTTGCGTTGCAGACCATCGCGCAGGTCCGACACCGCATCGGCCGTGTCGCGGTCCAGCACGGTCTGGGTCTGCTCGACCTCGTGCCGGCCGGCCAGCCAGACCACGGTGACCAGCAGCGCCAGCACCAGGATCGCCAGCAGCACCCACAGGAACCAGCGCCGCCACACCGAGCGCATGAAGCGCAACCGCGCGAACGCGGGCCGCAGGACGCGGGCGACGGGCAGCGGAGGCGCGGACACCGGCTTCAGATCACGCTGTGGGACAGCGCGGGCAGTTGCGCGCGCGCGGCTTCGAGCTGCGCGGCATCGATCTCGAACAGCACCGCGGCTTCGCCTTCGGCGTGCTGCGCCACCACCGCGCCCCAGGGGTCGACCACCATCGACTGGCCCCAGGTCTGGCGTCCGTTCTCGTGGGTGCCGCCTTGCGCCGGCGCGACCACCCAGGCGAGGTTCTCGATCGCCCGGGCGCGCAGCAGCACCTCCCAGTGGGCGGCGCCGGTGGTGCGCGTGAAGGCGCTGGGCACCAGCAGCAGCTCGGCCCCCTCGCGCGCCAGCGCGCGATAGAGCTCGGGAAAGCGCAGGTCGTAGCAGACGCTCATGCCGATGCGCCAGCGATGGCCGTCGCGCGAGGGCAGGTCGAAGCACACCGGCTGCGAGCCCGGCGCGATCACGCGGCGCTCGTCGTAGCGCTCGCGGCCATTGTCGAAGAAGAACAGGTGGATCTTGTCGTAGCGCGCGACGCAGGCGCCGTCCGGTGCGTAGACCAGCGAGCTGTTGAAGACATGCTGGTCGTCGTCGGTCTCGATCGGCAGCGTGCCGCCGACGATCCAGAGCCCGAACTCGCGCGCGGCATCGGCCAGGAAGCTCTGCACCGTGCCGGCACCGGCGGTCTCGCGCAGCGCCAGCTTGTCGGTGTCGCGCCGACCCATCATGCAGAAGTACTCGGGCAGCACCGCGAGCTCCGCGCCCGCGGCTGCGGCCTGGGCCAGCAGGTCGTGGGCGCGCGCCAGGTTGGCCTCGCGGGCGATGGCCGACACCATCTGGATCGCAGCGACTTTCATGGCGGTTGTCTCCTGAACTCGTTGAGGCCGCCCGCCGGGCCGCCCCAAGGGCGGACTGCACCCCCTCGGGGGGCAGCGATACACGAAGTGATGAGCGTGGGGGCCATGTCTTATCGGGGAATCGACGGCGCAGCCTGGGCCTCGGGGGTCGGCCGGCGCGCCACCCGGGTGATTTTCGGGTCGGTCCAGGTGCCGTCGATCTGGAACTCCTGCGTGGCGGCGGCAATCAGCGGCCGGCTCAGCACCATCTGGGCCAGGAAGGTCCCGAGGCCGATCGCGGGATTGATTGCAGTCGCCACCAGCGCCGCCGTGCCGGCGCTGATCTCGGGCACGACCACCACCCGGATGTTCTGCGTCTCGCGCGCGATGTCGGCCGAGCCATCCATCAGCACGGCGGCGTTGACACCTTTCATCTGCAGGTTGTTGGTGGACGCCACGCCCTTGACGATGGTGGCATCGCCGCGCAGGAAATCGAAGGCGAAGCCGGCGCTGAAGATGTCGCGGAAGTCGAGCGTGAGGCGCCGCGGCAGGGCCTGCAGGCTCAACACGCCCAGCAGCTTGGCGATGCCCGGATCGGCCTTGAGGAACTGTCCCGATTCGACGTCGATCTTCAATTGCCCGCCCAGGCTCGGGTAGTCGATCGAGAACGGCGAGCCGGTCCAGTTCACCTCGCCCTCGAGCCGGCCCCGGCCGCGCCGGACCACATCCTTCATGCCGAAGCGATTGAGCAGCGCGCCGGCATCCGTGATGTCGAGCTTGAATTCCATGGCGGTGCGGCGCTGCTCGCGCCCGCCGCTGCCGCCCGGCGGTGCCGCCCAGCTGCCCTGGGCATTGAAGGTGGCATCGGGGTTGGTGAGGGTCAGCTTGTTGAGCCGCCATTCGCGCCCGACGCCGCCGCGGTTCACCGCGTCGATCTCGGCCCGGCCGAGCCGTCGGCCCAGCAATTCGAAGTCGTCGACCACGATGTCGAGGGC
>NZ_JBFUCI010000395.1:0-6069 GCF_056405335.1 Variovorax sp. P1_H12_2 | reverse complement strand
GGCTGCAGCAGTCGCTGCAGATGACCACGATCGCTCGCAAGACCATCAACACGGCGCGCCATGTGATCATCTGCGGCTACGGGCGCTGCGGCCAGAACCTGGCGCGAGTGCTGGAGCGCGAAGGCATTCCGTATCTGGCGCTGGACCTGGACCCGGACCGCGTGCGCCAGGCGGCGGCGGCCGGCGATTCGGTGGTGTTCGGCGATGCCTCGCGCATGCAGGCGCTGATGGCGGCCGGCCTGGCGCGGGCCAGCGCGCTGGTCGTGACCTACCAGGACGTGCCGGGTGCGCTCAAGGTGCTGGCCAATGCCCGCGCCCATGCACCGCAGGTGCCGGTGATCGTGCGCACGCAGGATGATCGCGATCTCGAGAAGCTGCAGGCGGCGGGCGCCACCGAGGTGGTGCCGGAGGCGATCGAGGGCTCGCTGATGCTCGCGAGCCATGCGCTGGCGCTGGTCGGGGTGCCGATGCGGCGCGTGATCCGCGTGGTTCAGGATCAGCGCGACGCCCGCTACAACCTGCTGCGCGGCTACTTCCACGGCGCCGACGACGACACCGCGGACGAGGTCGACCACGAGCGGCTCAACAGCTTCACGTTGACGACCGGCGCCCGCGCCATCGGCCAGCCGCTCGCGCGGCTGGCGCTGGCGGGGTTGGGGGTGCGGGTCGCGAGCCTGCGGCGGCGCGACGGCAAGGCCGCCGATGCCGACGACGATACGGTGCTGGCCGACGGCGACACCCTGGTGCTGTCAGGCAAGCCTGGCGCGCTGGCGGTAGCGATCGACAAGCTGCAAAAGGGCTGAAGTCGACCGGCTCGGCCGGGCTCTCAGTTCAGCAGCGTCGGATTGCGTCTTTCTTCCTCGATCCGCTGCTGCCGCCGCACCGCTTCGCACTGGGYGTCCGACTTGAGTTCCGGCTTGGCGCACTGTGCGGCCAGGCATTGGGCGCGCGCAAAGAAATTCAGGCCCGCGCATTGCGACTGCGGGCTGGGTGGCGTCGCCAGCGGCGGCGGCGCCGGTTCTTCGGGCGCCGCCGCCGGCAGCGCGGCGACGGGCGCGGGTGCCGGTGCCGGCTTGCGAGTCTTCGGCGCCAGAGGCGGCACCGGCTTCTTCGGGGCGGCCGGCGGCGTCATGGCTGGTTCGGGCTGGGCGCTGGTCGTGGGCACGGATGCGGGCATGGGCGCCGCGGGGGCGGGGGCGGGTGCCGGGGTTGACGTCGGGGTCGGGGTCGGGACCGATGGTTCGTCCTGCGGCGGCGTCGCGAGGGGCACCGGGGGCTCCGCAAGTACAGGCGCCGACGGCGTCGGAGGGGGAGCCGCCAGGGCCGGCACAGGCGGTATCGCAGGGCCTGGCGGCTCGGAGAAGAACCAGGCGGCGATCGCGACCGGCCCGGCAACGATCAGCAGGCCGATCACCGCTGAGCGCCACGGGTTCGGGCGCTCGGCGTCGGTGCTTCGGATCGAGCTTTTTGGCTTGGCCGGCTCGACGCGACGCAGGGATGCCGCTGCAGGTGCCGGAACCGATCGGCGCGGGTCTGGCGCTGGTGGCGGCGGCAGGTTCGAGTGCATCGGCATGCGCTGTGGGGCGTGCCGCTCCTCGCCGCTGCCGGTCACGGCCGCAGGCCGCACCGGCGTCGGCGAATCCAGCCTCTTGCCGCAACCCTTGCAGAACTTGGCGCCGTCACGGTTGTCCGTGTGGCAATTCCCGCATGCCTGGGTCATCGGCGGGCTTCAGGTCACGGCCACCCGCTTGGGCTTGTTCACCATCCGCCTGGCGATGACCGCGCCGAGCCCCAGCGTGATTTCGAGGGCGAGATCGGGTTGGCGGTTCGACAGTTCGGCGAAGCGGATCGCCGTGAGCCGCCAGACGCGCGCCGCGCCCGTGGCGACCACATTGGCCGATCGGGGCGCGCGCGAAAAGAAGGACCCTTCGCCCACCACGGAGCCCGGATTCAGGATCGCGAGCTGCATCTGGCCCTTGTCGCCGATCAGGTGCACGCTGAGCGCGCCGCTTTCGATGAAGAAGACCGTGCGGTCGATCGTGCCCTGATCGATCAGCACCTGGCCGGCCGCGAGGTCGAAGGCTTGCAGATAGCCCCCCAAGGTTTCCCATTGGTGAGCATTCAGCGCCGGAGCGAAGGCGTCGTAGCTGGTGTTCTGCGCGATGGCGCGGCAAAGATCCTGAATGCTGGATGACATCGATGTATACCCTGCTGTGCGTCGGAAGTATCCGCGAAACCTCAAATGCGTGGTGACAGATGTCACACAAACTCACACTTCCAGTTACTTGCCGATGCAAAAACGGGAAAAGATCACGCCCAGCAGATCGTCGGCGCCGAATTCGCCGGTGATCTCGTTCAGCGCGTTCTGCGCCAGCCGGAGTTCTTCGGCCAGCAGATCCAGGAACTGCGCCTGCGCCGCCAGATGGCCGGACGCCAGGGCGATGTGCTCCTCGACGCGCGAAAGCGCCTGCACGTGGCGGGCCCGCGCGAGGTAGACGCCCTCGGGCACCGCTTGCCAACCCGCCACTTCGAGCAGGCGGCGCCGCAGGGTTTCGATGCCGGCGCCGGTTCGTGCGGACAGGCTGACACCGGTGGCCGACAGTGCGCTCGGCGCCGACGCGACGGCGTCCAGCTTGCTCCAGACATCGATCACCGGCACGCTGCCGGGCAGCCGGCTCGCGATCTGCGCATCGGCCAGCGCGTACGCGGGAGACGTGCTTCGCGTCAGGTCGTGCAGGAACAGCACGGCATCGGCGCCTTCGATCTGGCCCCAGGCGCGCGCGATGCCGATCTGCTCGACCTCGTCGGTGCTGTCGCGCAGGCCGGCGGTATCGATCACATGCAGCGGCACGCCCTGGATCTGGATGGTCTGCGACACCACGTCGCGGGTGGTGCCTGCGACCGCGCTGACGATCGCCAGTTCGGCCCCGGCGAGCGCATTGAGCAGTGAGCTCTTGCCGGCATTGGGCTGGCCCGCGATCACGACCTTGATGCCCTCGCGCAGCAGGGCGCCCTGGCGGGCACGCTGCTGGACCGCCGCCAGCTGAACCTGCAGCGCAGCCAACTGGCCCTGGGCGTCGGCCTCCTGGAGAAAATCGATCTCTTCGTCGGGAAAATCGAGCGTGGCCTCGACCAGCATGCGCAGCCGCACCAGCGCCTCGAGCAGCGTGTGGATTTCCTCCGAGAAGGCGCCCGACAGCGACCGGCTGGCGCTGCGTGCGGCAGCCTCGGTGCTGGCGTCGATCAGGTCGGCGATCGCCTCGGCCTGCGCCAGGTCGATCTTGCCGTTGAGGAAGGCGCGCTGACTGAACTCGCCCGGCTCGGCCACGCGCAGTCCGGCCAGGCGCGGCCGGCCGGACGCCGGATCGGTTTCAGCCGCGGCCGCGAGGCAACGGGCGACCAGCAGCTGCAGCACCACCATGCCGCCGTGGGCCTGGAGTTCGAACACGTCTTCCCCGGTGAAGGAGTGTGGCGCCGGAAAGTGCAGGGCCAGGCCGCGGTCGATCGCGGAACCGTCGACGTCGCGAAAGGGCAGGTAGGTCGCTTCGCGCGGTTTCAGGTCCCGGCCGCAGAGCGCGGCGACCAGGGGCGCCAGTTCCCGCCCGGAAACGCGAACGATCCCGACCGAGCCGCGGCCTGGGGCGGTGGCGATGGCGACGATGGGATCGGCGGTGCGCGAGAGCATGGGAACGATTCTTCCAGCAAAAAGGGCCGCTTTCGCGGCCCTCGGGTCGGGGATGCCGAAGCCTACTTGCCCGGCTTCGCCAGCTTCGGCGCCTTGGACGCCTTCGACGGATTGCCCAGCACGCCGAGGCGCTTGTTGATGAACCACTGCTGCGCGATCGAAAGCACGTTGTTGGTGATCCAGTAGAGCACCAGGCCGGCCGGGAAGAAGATGAACATCACGCTGAAGGCCAGCGGCATGATCCACATCAGCTTGGCCTGCATCGGGTCCGGCGGCGTCGGGTTGAGCCAGGTCTGGAACAGCGAGGTGGCGGTCATCACCACCGGCAGGATGAACCAGGGGTCCGGTGCCGACAGGTCATGGATCCAGAGAATCCACGGCGCATGGCGCATCTCGACCGACGACAGCAGCACCCAGTAGAGCGCGATGAACACCGGGATCTGGATCACGATCGGGAAGCAGCCGCCCATCGGGTTGACCTTTTCCTCGCGGTAGATGCGCATCATCTCCTGCTGCATCTCCTGCGGCTTGTCCTTCAGCCGCTCGCGCATCTCCATGATCTTCGGATTGATGGCCTTCATCTTGGCCATGCTCGCGTAGGCCTTGGCGTTGAGCCAGTAGAAGGCCGCCTTCAGCAGCACCACCAGCGCGACGATCGACCAGCCCCAGTTGCCGAGGATGCCGTGCAGCTGGTTCAGCAGCCAGTAGAGCGGCTTGGAAATGATCGCGAAGATGCCGTAGTCCTTGACCAGGTCGAGGCCGGGCGCGATCGCCTCGAGCTTCTTTTCTTCTTCGGGGCCGGCGAACAGGTTGCTGTCGATGGTCTGCGCCGCGCCTGGCGCGAGCTGGGGCACCTGCAGCACCATGGCGACCGAAAACAGGTTGTTGCCGAGGTCGGCGACGCGGAATTCGCGCTTGATGGCGTCGCTGCCCGGCACGTTCAGCAGCCAGGCCGAGACGAAATAGTGCTGCACCATCGCCACCCAGCCGTCGTTGGCGGGGGCCGGTAACTCGACCTTGCCCTTGGTGATGGCGCTGAAGTCGATCTTCTGGAACTTCTTCTGCTCGGTGTAGATGGCCGGGCCGGTGAAGGTGTTGGTGCCGAACATGGTGCCGGCCGCCACCGTGCCATGGCGCGTGAACTGCAGGTAGAGCTGCGCATCGCGCGGCTTGTCGCTGACGTTGACGATCTGGTGCTTGACGCGGATCGAGTAGTCGCCACGCTGGAACACGTAGGTCTTGACGTACTTGAGGCCGCCCACGGGCTGCGACTCGAAGGCCACTTCGAGCGTGTTCTGGCCTGCGGCCAGCTCGCGCGGACCGGGGCGCGCCGTCATCAGGCTCAGGTGATTCGGGAAGCGGTCGCCGGTGTCCACCGTGTTCAAGAGGCCGGTCTGGGCCACGTAGCGGGTGGCGGGCGAACCGTTCTCCATCAGCATCACGGGCCGGACCTCGTTCTGCGGCACCGGCAGGCCGACCAGGCGGCGGAACCACTCGACCAGGCCGCCGTGGTTGGTCTGGTCGAGGAACTGCAGCAGCTGCAGTTCGGACAGCGTGCCGCCCTCACCGTCAATGGTCGCCTTGAAGACATCGGTGGAGACCGTGACCTTCTCGCCGATGGCGGGCGCTGAGCCCTGGACCGGCACCGCGCCGGCCGCCGGTGCGGCCGCGGCCGGGACGCCGTTGGCATTCGCGGCGGCCGGCGTCGCCGACGGATCGGCAGGGGCGGCGGTCTTGGTCGAGGGCAGGAACGTCGGCTTGTGTCCGTTGTAGACCTGCCATTGGTCCCACAGCAGCACCAGCGAGAAACCAAAAATCACCCACAGGATGGTGCGGCGGATATCGTTCATGAAGAAGACTTCTTGTCGTCGGAAGAGAGAAAGGCGAACAGCGACCCACGCCTGGGCGTCGGTCGCTGTGCCTTCGGGGGAACCGGATCGTGGCCACCTTGGCACCAGGGCTGGCAGCGGGCGATGCGGTGCAGCGTGAGGTAGCTGCCCTTGACCGCACCGTGCTGCTCGAGGGCGCCGATGGCATAGATGGAGCAGGTCGGCTCGAAGCGGCAGGACTGGCCGAGCCACGGGCTCAGCAGCAGCCGATAGCCCTTGACGAGACCGATCAGGAGGCGCCGCATCATGCGCGCGCCGTCGCGGCCCGCTCCAGCAGTTGCTGGAGTTCGGCCCGGACGGCGGCCTTGAGCTTGTCGGATGCCGCGCTGACGAATTTCTGGCGATCGAAGGCTGCGCGCAGGCGCACCACGTGCGCCGCGCGCGGCAGCGATTCAGCGACGGCAGCGCTCACGGTGTAGATCTGGCGTTTGATCGCGTTGCGGGTGACCGCGCGGCGGGCCCAGCGCTTGGGAACCATCGCGCCGAGCCATACGT
>NZ_JBFUCI010000394.1:0-6132 GCF_056405335.1 Variovorax sp. P1_H12_2 | reverse complement strand
CCGGCCGGCGCAGCCAGGCCCGTTGGTGAAACACCGCGGAACCGGCTCCGCCGGGCCGCTGGTGTTGCCCCCGGTAGGGGGTGGGCGGCTACACGAAGTGAGCCAACCTGGGGGCGAGCCTAGTCACCGGCGCTCGACGATCACCGGCGCCAGTTGCAGGCCGTTGCGGACCTGTTCGACCGTGTCGCGCGCCAGATCGCGCGATGCAAAGGGACCGGCCTGCAGCCGGTGCGTGCCGCTCTCGCTGAACACGGCGAGGTTGGCGGACAGCATCGGCATTTCGCGCGCCACCTGCTGCTGGAAGCGCAGCGCGCCGTCGCGCTGGCTGAAGGCGCCGAGCTGGACCCAGAAGCCGGGCCCGGCAGCGGCCGCCGCACGCGGCGTCGGCGCGGCGTCCTGGACCGCAGGAGCGGCCAGCGGGGCCATCGGCGGCAGCGCCGTGACCTGCATGGCGTCGTCTCGCGAGGTGGCGACCACCGGCACGGTCAACGTCGAAGGCACCGCGACACTGTCGGGTGCAGCGGCCGGCGCGGCCGCCACAAAGGCGGGAACCGCCTGCTGCGCCAGCACCGGCGCATCGGCCCGCCGCCAGGCGCCGGTGCGGATGTCCTCGTTGGTGATGCGCTCGATCTCCACCGGTGCGACGCCGCGCAGCAGGTCGAGCTTGAGCGCCGCGGTGTAGCTCAGGTCGATCACGCGGTCGTCGTGGAAGGGGCCGCGGTCGTTCACGCGCACGATCACCTCGCGCCCGTTGGCYGGGTTGCGCACCCGCACGTAGCTCGGCAGCGGCAGCGTCTTGTGTGCGGCAGTCATCGCGTACATGTCGTAGGGCTCGCCGCTCGCGGTGGACTGGGCGTGGAACTTGGCGCCATACCACGAGGCCAGGCCGCTTTCGCGGAACGGCCGGTCGTCCGCGATCGGGACGTAGGAGCGGCCGAGCACCGTATAGGGTTTGCTGGTACCGCCGCTGCTGCGGATCGACTCAACCCGGGGCTCGGCATCGGGCACCTGGCTCAGTCCGGAAGGCGGATTGGCGTCGGCGCCGTCGCGGCCGACGCCGGAGCCGCCGCGCGGTCCGCTGGCGCAGCCGGCGAGGAACACCAGCGTCGCCGCCGCGATCCCGAATGCGATCCGTGGTGCGATCAGGCGGCCCAGCGCACGCAGTGGGGGAGCGTGGGGGCCATCCAGGCCGGCGCCGGGCCGTCCCAAGGCGGCCTGCGGCCCCCTCGGGGGGCAGCGACCCACACGCAGTGGGGGAGCGTGGGGGCCAGTCTCAATCAAATACGGCCTTCCACAGGGCCAGCATGGCCTCGCGCTCGACCACCAGCGCCGTCATCGGCACCTGCGTCGGTTCCTCGTTGAGCCGGGCCCGGTGCTGCACCCGGCGCAGCTCGCGGTAGGCGGAGGCGGCGGCCTGGCCGATACCCGTGGGGAGCAGGCCGGCCGCCTCGGCCCGCAGCAGCAGTGCGATGTTGCCGACATTGGGCACCAGTTCGGGATGCGCCTCGGCCGCCGACAGCACCAGGAACTGCACCGCGAATTCGGCGTCGACCATGCCGCCCGCGCTGTGCTTGACGTCGAAGCGGTCGGGCTTGACCGGGCGCGCGGCGCGCACCTTCTCGCGCATCGCCACGATCTCGGCCTTGAGCGCGTCGCGATCGCGCGGCGCCGTGATCACCGCCTCGCGGATGCGGTCGAAGCGCTCGCCGAGCGCCGGCGCGCCGAGCACGAAGCGGGCGCGGGTCATGGCCTGGTGCTCCCAGGTCCAGGCGGTGTTGCTGCCGCGGCCGAGCTGGTATTTCTCGTAGGCCTCGAAGCTGGTGGTCAGCAGGCCCGAGTTGCCGTTCGGGCGCAGCGCGGTGTCGATCTCGAACAGGTCGCCTTCGCGGGTCTTGACCGTGAGCCAGTTGATCAGCTTGCGCACGTAGGCCGCGTAGACCTCGCCGGCGCGCTCGTCCTCGTCGTCGTAGACGAAGACGATGTCGAGGTCGCTGCCGTAGCCCAGTTCCTTGCCGCCGAGCTTGCCGTAGCCGATGATCGCGAACTGCGGCTGCTCGCGGTGCGGATTGCGCACCTGCGGCCAGCACCAGCGCGCGGTGACGCGCAGCACCACGTCGGCCAGCGCGCTCAGGTCGTCGGCCACCTGCTCGACCGTGATCCGGCCATCGACGTCGCGCGCCAGCGTGCGGAACAGCTCGGCATGGTGCGCATGGCGCAGCAGGTTGAGCAGGCGCTCCTCGTCGGCTTCGCCGGTGCGTGTCAGCGACTGGTGGCGGTCCTCGAGCTCGCGTTCGAACTCGGCCGCCACGAAGCGGCCGCTCAGCATCTCGTTGCTGGCCAGCTCGTCGATCACGCCGGGATGCTGCAGCAGGTAGCGCGCCGGCCACTTGGCCGAGCCGAGCAGGCGCAGCAGCCGCTCCTGCACGGCGGGCCGTTCGACCAGCAGCGCGATGTAGCTTTCGCGGCGCAGCAGCGGCTCGATCCAGTCGGCCCAGCGCAGCGCAGCCTCGACATGGTGGGAAATGCGGCCCGGCGCCTCGCTGTCGGGCTCGCGCAGCCACTGGCCGGTGCGCTGGATCAGCTGGCGCAGGCGGGCCCGCGTGTCGTCGCGCAGCGCCAGCACGCGCGGGTTCTCGCTCCAGCCGCGGATGCGTTCGGCGAACGGACCGGGCAGGGTGTCGATCAGGTCGTGAATGTCCACCGGCGCCGGGCCCGGCGCGCCGCCCTTGCAGCCGTTGCAGGGCGCCTTGCCGCCGAGCAGCTTGTCGAACTCCTGGGCGACGAATTCGCGATGGGCGTCGAGCTGGGCCAGGAAGGCGCAGCAGTCGGCGTACCCGAGGGTCTGCGCGATCCACCGCAGATCGTCGTCGTTCACCGGCAGCACGTGGGTCTGCTGGTCGTCCAGGTACTGGATGCGGTGCTCCACCCGGCGCAGGAACTCGTAGGCGGCGGCCAGCGCATTGGCCGTTTCCTGCGGCATCAGGCCGGCGCGCGCCAGGCGCTGCAGCGCATCGAGCGTGGGCCGGGTGCGCAACTCGGGGAACTGGCCGCCGCGCACCACTTGCAGCAGTTGCACCGTGAACTCGATCTCGCGGATGCCGCCGCGCGACAGCTTGACGTCGTTGGCGCGTTCGGGCCGGCCGGCGCTGCGGCGCGCCGCCTGTTCGCGGATCTGCCGGTGCAGCGTGCGCAGCGAGTCGAACACGCTGTAGTCCAGGTAGCGGCGGAAGACGAAGGGAAGCACCACCCCGCGCAGCGCCTGCGCCGAGCTGTCGGCCACCACCGCCGCGGGCGCCACCACGCGGCTCTTGAGCCAGGCGAAGCGCTCCCATTCGCGGCCCTGGACCTGGAAATATTCCTCGAGCGCATCGAGCGAGACCACGCTCGGCCCCGAGTTGCCGTTGGGCCGCAGCGCCAGGTCGACGCGGAACACGAAGCCGTTCCCGGTGGTGTCGCCCACCAGCGCGTAGATGCGCTTGACCGCGCGCGCGAAGTATTCCTGGTTGGCGAGCCGTGAACGCCCATCGGGGTCGCCTGCGGTTTCGCCGTCCTGGTCGTAGAGATAGATCAGGTCGATGTCGCTCGACACGTTGAGCTCGCGCGCGCCGAGCTTGCCCATGCCGACGACCCAGAGCTGGGCGCGCCGGCCGTCGGCCGCGAGCGGTGCCCCGTGCACTTCGTCGAGTTCGGCGCAGGCTTCGCGGCAGGCGACGTCGAGCGCGAATTCGGCCAGTTGCGTGACCGCGGTGGTGACCACCGCCAGCGCCGCCTGCTGGTCGCAGTCGAGCGCGATCAGCCGCTCCATCACCAGCTGGCGCACGATGCGCAGCGCGTCGGCGGCCGTGTCGCCGCGCGCGCGCAGGGCCTGATAGGCCTCGGCCATAGGGGCGCGCAGCGGTTCGCCTGGCGGCAGCAATGGCAGCTCGGCAGCGTAGCGGCGCCGAAGCCGCTGAACGAAGCGCGAATAGGCCGACAGTGGCGGCGAATCGGATGGCGGCATCGACCGCTGAATCTCGGCATCGGCACCGGTGGAACCCGGTTGGGTGCTGGCGGTCATAATTCCTGACACAGCGCGATCCTCAATGAACGACACGACGTCTTCCCCTTCACGTCTGCTCAAGATCACCGCTGCGACGGCGCGCTGGTTGTTGGGTTTGCTGATCGGTGCATGGCTCCTGCTTGCGCTGTCAGTCGCTGTCCTACATCTCTGGATTGTGCCGCGAATCGGCGACTACCGTGGCGCGCTGGAAGCGCAGGCCACACGGGCCATCGGCGTGCCGGTGCGCATCGGTTCGATCGGCGCCCGGTCGGGCAGCCTGTTTCCCACGGTCGAGCTGCGCGACGTGGTGCTCCTGGACGCCCGCAACCAGGAGGCGTTGCGCCTCGAGCGGGTGGTGGCCAGCGTGTCGCCGCGCTCGCTCTGGAACCTGAGCTTCGAGCAGCTCTACATCGAGCGGCCGCAGGTCGAAGTCCGGCGCGACGCGCTCGGCAAGCTGCACATCGCCGGGCTCGACATGTCCAACGAGACCAGCGGCGGCGGCGACGGTGCCGACTGGTTCTTCGCCCAGCGCGAGGTCGTGGTGCAGGGCGGGACGGTGCGCTGGACCGACGAGCGGCGCAAGACCGGGCCGCTGCTGCTGACCGACGTCCAGTTCGTCGCCCGCAACGGCGGCCGCCGCCACGCGATGCGCCTCGACGCCACGCCGCCGGCCGGCTGGGGCGAGCGCATCACGCTGCGCGGCCGGTTCCGCCAGCCCCTGCTGTCGGTGCGCAGCGGCAACTGGCGCACCTGGGACGGCCAGGTCTATGCCGACCTGCCCTACATCGACATCACGCGGCTCGGCCGCTACGTCGACCTCGACGGCCGGATCCGCGAAGGCGCGGGCGGCTTGCGGGTCTGGGCCGACGTCAATGACGGCGAGTTCAGCGGCGGCGCGGTCGACCTGGCCTTGACCCGCATCGACGCCTCGCTCGGCAAGGCGCTCCGGCCGCTGGTGCTGCGCGACGTCACCGGACGCCTGGCCGGCAAGCGCAGCGACGGCACGCTGGAGTTTGCAACCAGCCGGCTGCAGTTCGACACCGCCGATCAGATGCGCTGGCCCGGGGGCAATCTGTGGTTCCAGCACACGCCGGCCAAGGGCCATGCCGCAGAGCGCACCGCGCTGCGAGCCGACCGGCTCGATCTCGCGGCGCTGGCGATGATCGCCGACCGGTTGCCGCTGGGCGAGGCGGCCCGCAAGCGGATCGAGGCGTTCCAGCCGCGCGGCCTGGTCGAGCGCATCGAGGCCAGCTGGCAAGGTACGGCGGGCGAACCCGACCACTATCAGTTCAAGGGGCGCATGAGCGGCTTCAGCGTGGCGTCGCAGCCGGGTGCGCCGGCGGCCGCCCCGGCCCCGGTGCCCGCGAGCGCGCCGCCGCACGAGCCGGTCGGAACCCCCGGCGTGAGCGGCGCCACGGTCGACTTCGAGGCCAGCCAGGCCGGCGGCAGCGCCACGCTGTCGATCGCGAACGGCGCGCTCGACCTGCCCGGCGTGTTCGAGGAGCCGGTGGTGCCGATCGAGCGGCTGTCGAGCCAGCTCCAGTGGAAGCTCGAGGGCGGCGCGGCCCAGCTGCAGGTCTCGAACCTGCGCTTCGCGAACGTCGATGCCGAGGGCGAGGCCCAGGCCAGCTGGCGCACCAGCGACCCCGCGGTGTCGCGCGGCGCCGACCGCTATCCCGGCGTGCTCGACCTGCAGGGCAAGCTGACGCGGGCCGACGGCACCCGGGTCTGGCGCTATCTGCCGCTTCACATTCCGAAGCCCACGCGCGACTACGTGCGCGACGCGGTCACCAAGGGCACCGCCAGCTCGGTCGACTTCAAGGTCCGCGGCGACCTCTGGGACATGCCCTTCATGGACCCGAAGCACGGGGACTTCCGCATCGTCGCGAAGGTCGCCGACGTCAGCTATGCCTATGTGCCGCCGGCGCCGCGGGAGACCAAGGTCTGGCCAGGGTTGACGGGCCTGTCGGGCGAGCTGGTGTTCGAGCGCGCCGGCATGCTGGTGCGCAACGCGCGCGGGCGCATCGCCGGCGCGCAGGGGATCGAGATCACGAAGGCCGAGGCCCAGATCGCCGACATGTCGCACCATGCGC
>NZ_JBFUCI010000393.1:0-6158 GCF_056405335.1 Variovorax sp. P1_H12_2 | reverse complement strand
TCGCGCTGCTGTTCGCCGCCGCGATGGCCACGCTGCGCTGGCAGCTCGCGGACATCTACTCGGCCAACCCGGCGGTGGTCGCGCTCGGCGCCACCCTGCTGCTGGCCACCGCCATCTATCACTTCGCGGATGCACTGCAGACGCTGTGCGTCTTCGTGCTGCGCTGCTACCGCGTCACCGTGCTGCCGCTGGTGCTCTATTGCACGCTGCTGTGGGGCGTGGGACTTGGCGGCAGCTACCTGCTGGCCTATCGCGGGTTCGGCCCCTGGACAGCGATGCACTCGCCGCTGGCCTTCTGGATGATGGGGGCACTGGCGCTGGCCCTGACGGCCGGGCTGTTCATCACGCTGCTGGCGTTCACGCTCAGGCAACGACGCTGAGCGGCGAAGCCTGCCGCAGGCGCGCCACCGGAAACACGAGCGCGAACCGCGAACCCTTGCCGAGCGTGCTCTCGATGCGCAATTCGGCCCCGTGGCGCTGCGCGATGTGCTTCACGATCGCCAGGCCGAGGCCGGTGCCGCCGGTCTCGCGCGAGCGGCTGCGGTCGACGCGGTAGAAGCGCTCGGTGAGGCGCGGCAGGTGCTCCGCAGCGATGCCGGGACCGCTGTCGCGCACCGCGTACTCGCCTCGGCCGTCGGGCAGCAGGCGCCAGATCACCTCGATTTCGCCGCCGCCGGGCGTGTAGCGGATGGCATTGCTCACGAGGTTGGACATCGCGCTCTGCAGCTCGGTCGGTCCGCCGGCGATCTCGGAGTCGGCCTCGATCGAGAACGACAGCCGGTGACCCTGAGAGGACAGCCGGCTCGACAGCCCCCTGCCCTCGTCCTCGCATTGCGCCATCAGGGCCCGCACGCGGGTCCAGCGATGGGCCGGCGGGGCCGCGCTGCCTTCCAGCCGCGACAGGGTCAGCAGGTCGTTGACCAGCGTCTCCATGCGGTGCGACTGCTGGCCCATGAGCGCCAGATAGCGGGCCCGCTCCTCGGCATCGAGCGGCAGGTTCTGCAAGGTCTCGACGAAGCCGGCCAGCACCGTCAACGGCGTGCGGATCTCGTGCGAGACGTTGGCGACGAAATCGCGCCGCATGGCCTCGGCCTGCTCGAGCGAGGTGATGTCGCGGGTCAGCAGCATGCGGCGATTGCCGGCGTAGGGGTGCACCTGCACCGACAGCCGCGCCGGATGGCCGCGATGCTGCGGGGCCTGCGCCGGGGCATCGATGACCACGTCGCGGCTGTAGTTCCAGGAGGCCAGGTAAGCGACGAAGGCCGGGTCGCGCACCAGGTTGGCCAGGTGCTGGAGCAGGTCGCGTTCGGCGTCGATCCCGAACTGGCCGGCGGCGGTCTGGTTGCACCATTCGATGCGCCCCTGCTCGTCGAGCAGCACGACGCCGTTCGGCGAAGCCTGGATGGCGGCAAGAAACTCCTGCAGCCGGTCCTCGGCCTGGCGGGTCTGCTGCTCGCGCTCGCGCAGCAGCTTGCGGATGCGCTCGGACAGCTCGCCCCAGACGCCGGGCCCGCGCGACGGCAGGCCGGCGACGTCCTTGCGCAGCACGTTCAGCAGCCGCTGGGCGCGCCAGGCGTCGAGCAGCAGCCACACCAGCGCGCCGAGCCAGCTGCCGAGCCAGGCATGGTGCCAGCCCAGCAGCGCCGCGGCCGCGCCGCCGCCAAGGGCGGAAGCCGTGAGGAAAGTGGCGATACGAAACGGCATGCAGAGCAATTATCCCGCCCGGTCGCAGCCGACCGGGCCTCTGGCGCGTTGGATTTTCAGACCGTGGCCTGGGCAGTGAGCCGGTAGCCCGCGCCGCGCACGGTCTCGACCATCGGCGCGGCGGCACCGAGCGACTCGCGCAGGCGTTTGACGTGAACGTCGACCGTGCGTTCCTCGATGTAGACGTGGTCGCCCCACACCTTGTCGAGCAGCTGGGCGCGGCTGTGGACGCGCTCGGCGTGCTGCATCAGGAAGCCCAGCAGCTTGAACTCGGTCGGCCCGACCTTCAGCGGCGCCCCTTGCCAGGTGACGCGATGGGTGGCGGTATCGAGCGCCAGTTCGCCGATCTCGACCCGTTCGGCCACCGCTTCGGGTGCCCGGCGGCGCAGCACGGCGCGGATGCGCGCCAGCATCTCCTGCGTGGAGAAGGGCTTGGTGATGTAGTCGTCGGCGCCGGCATCGAGCCCGGCCACCTTGTCGGGCTCATCGCCGCGCGCGGTCAGCATCAGGATCGGGATGGCCTTGGTGCGCGGGTCCTTGCGCCATTGGCGGGCCAGCTGCAGTCCGCTCTGGCCCGGCAGCATCCAGTCGAGCAGCACCAGGTCGGGCAGGAAGGCATCGATCTCGCGCTGCGCCGCCGCGCCGTCCTCGGCCCAGATCGGCTCGAAGCCGTTGTGACGCAGGTTGACGGCGATCAGCTCGGCGATCGAGGACTCGTCTTCGACGATCAGGATCCTAGGTTTCTTCATGAATTGCAGGCGAACTTCATTGCAGTGCCGACTCGATCTCCTGCATCGAAGTGTGCCGCACATCGGCACCCTTGACGATGTAGATGATGAACTCGGCGATGTTCTTGGCGTGGTCGCCGATGCGCTCGATGGCCTTGGCGAGGAACAGCAGGTCGAGGCTGGCGGAGATCTTGCGCGGGTCTTCCATCATGTAGGTGACCAGCTTGCGCACGAAGCCGTCAAACTCCTTGTCGATCAAGTCGTCGTCCTTGAGGATCGACAGCGCCGCCGCGGTGTCCAGCCGCGCGAAGGCGTCGAGCGCCTTGCGCAGAAGGCCCGAGGCCAGGTCGGCGGCGATGCGCAGCTCGGACGAGGGCAGCGCGCGGGCCGATCCGCTCTCGATGATCGACTTGACCATGCGCGCGATCTTGTTCGCCTCGTCGCCCACGCGCTCGAGGTTGGCGGTGGTCTTGGAGATCGCGATCAGGAGGCGCAGGTCGCGCGCGGTCGGCTGGCGGCGGGCGATGATCGACGACAGTTCGCGGTCGATCTCGATCTCCATCGCGTTGACGCGGTGCTCGGTCTCGGTGACGCGCTCGGCCGCCTCGGCGTCGAACTCCTGCAGCGCGTAGACCGCCTGGTGGATCTGGGCCTCGACCATCCCGCCGAGCTCCATCACGCGCGAGGACACGGTGTTGAGTTCGCTGTCGAACTGGCTGGAAAGGTGCTTTTCGGTCATGTCTGTCCCCTTAGCCGAATCGGCCGGTGATGTAGTCCTCGGTCTCCTTGCGCTTCGGCTTGAAGAAGAGGTCTTCGGTCGCGCCGAACTCGATCAGGTCGCCCAGGTACATGTAGGCGGTGTAGTCGCTGCAGCGCGCCGCCTGCTGCATGTTGTGCGTCACGATCACCACGGTGTACTCGCTTTTGAGCTCGGCGATCAACTCCTCGATTTTCGCCGTGGAGATCGGGTCGAGTGCCGAGMAGGGTTCATCGAGCAAGAGCACTTCCGGCTTGATCGCGATGCCGCGCGCAATGCACAGGCGCTGCTGCTGGCCGCCCGAGAGCCCCGAGCCGCTTTGCTGGAGCTTGTCGCGCACTTCCGTCCAGAGCGCGGCTTTCTTCAGCGCCCATTCGACCCGGTCGTCCATCTCGGACGCGCTCAGGTTCTCGAACAGCTTCACGCCGAAGGCGATGTTGTCGTAGATCGACATCGGGAACGGCGTCGGCTTCTGGAACACCATGCCGACCTTGGCGCGGATCAGCGCCACGTCCTGCTTGGAGGTCAGCAGGTTCTCGCCGTCGAGGGCGATCGTGCCTTCGGCGCGCTGCTCCGGATAGAGCTCGAACATGCGGTTGAAGGTGCGCAACAGCGTSGACTTGCCGCAGCCCGASGGGCCGATGAAGGCGGTCACCTTGTTCTCGGGAATCTCGAGGTTGATGCCCTTGAGCGCGTGGAACTTGCCGTAGTAGAAGTTCAGGTCCTTGACCGAGATCTTCGAGCGCGTCGGCTGGGCGAGAGTGGTGGGCATGATTATTTAGAGCTTGTTGCGCGTGAGGATCCGCGCGAGGATGTTGAGCGCCAGCACCGCGACCGTGATCAGGAACACGCCGGCCCAGGCCAGCTGCTGCCAGTTCTCGTACGGGCTCATCGCGAACTTGAAGATGGTCACCGGCAGGCTGGCCATCGGCTGCGTCACGTCGGAGGTCCAGAACTGGTTGCTGAGCGCGGTGAAGAGCAGCGGCGCGGTTTCGCCGGCGATGCGGGCCACCGCCAGCAGCACGCCCGTCACCACCCCGGCGCGCGCCGCGCGCAGCGTGATGCTCAGGATCACCTTCCACTTGGGCGTGCCCAGCGCGTAGGCCGCTTCGCGCAGGCCCGGCGGCACCAGCTGCAGCATGTTCTCGGTGGTGCGAATCACCACCGGGATCACGATCAGCGCCAGCGCCAGCGAGCCGGCCAGCCCCGAGAAGGACTTGAAGTAGGCCACCACCACCGCATAGACGAACAGACCGATCACGATCGAGGGCGCCGACAGCAGGATGTCGTTGACGAAGCGCACGATGGTCGACAGCCAGCCCTTGACGTTGTACTCGGCCAGATAGATGCCGGCCATGATGCCGATCGGAGTGCCGACGAAGGTCGCCAGCAGCACCATCACGAGCGAGCCGAAGATCGCGTTGGCGATACCGCCGGCCTCGTTCGGCGGCGGCGTCATCTCGGTCAGGGTGCTGAGCGCCAGGCCGCCGACGCCCAGGCGCAGCGTTTCCCAGAGGATCCAGACCAGCCAGAAGACCCCGAAGGCCATCGCGGCCAGCGAGAGCGTCAATGCGATGAAGTTGACCCGCTTGCGGCCGGCGAAGCGCGCCGCGCGCGTCTCGTCCAGCGTCTTGGCGTTCAGGAGGCGTTCCGCGGTGGTCATGACTTGGTGCCCTCGCTCTTCTTCATGCGCTGCAGCAGCAGCTTGGACAGCGACAGCACCACGAAGGTGATGAAGAACAGCACCAGGCCGAGGTACATCAGCGAGGCCTGGTGCAGGCCGGCGCCGGCTTCGGCGAACTCGTTGGCCAGTACCGAGGTGATGCTGTTGGCCGGCTCGAAGACCGACAGCGAATTGAGCTGGTTGGTGTTGCCGATCACGAAGGTGACGGCCATCGTCTCGCCCAGCGCGCGGCCCAGGCCGAGCATGATGCCGCCGATGACGCCGGCCTTGGTGTAGGGCAGGACGACCTTGGAAACCACTTCCCAGGTGGTGGAGCCGAGCCCGTAGGCCGATTCCTTGAGCAGCGGCGGCGTGACCTCGAACACGTCGCGCATCACCGAGGCGATGAACGGAATGATCATGATCGCCAGGATGATGCCGGCCGACAGGATGCCGATGCCCACCGGCGGGCCCGCCACCAGCGCGCCCAGATAGGGCACGCCCTCGAACAGCTTCTGCAGCGGCTGCTGCACGTAGGTCGAGAGGATCGGGCCGAACACCAGCAGACCCCACATGCCGTAGACGATCGACGGCACCGCGGCGAGCAACTCGATCGCGGTGCCGAGCGGCCGCTTGAGCCAGGCCGGCGACATCTCGGTGAGGAACAGCGCGATGCCGAAGCTCACCGGCACCGCGATCAGCAGCGCGATCAGCGAGGTGGCCAGCGTGCCGTAGATCATCACCAGGCCGCCATACTCGTCCTTCACCGGATCCCAGACGCTGCTGGTCAGGAAACCGAGGCCGAACTTGGAAATGGCGGGCCAGGCGCCGACAAGCAACGACAGCAGGATGCCGATCAGCATCGCGAGCGTCAGCAGCGCGGCGCCTTTGGCGGCCCAGCCGAACAGGCGATCGGTGGCGGGGCCGCTGCGCGGCCGCTTGGCCGGGGGCGGGCCGGCTTGGGCACGGGCGCGCTCGGCCGGGAGGTCGAGCGTGGTGGCGCTGGCTGGGAATGTGGATGACACGTGTCGCTCCGAAGCCGGCGCGCGATCAAGCGGTGTGCTCATATGCGCGCCGAGGTGGCTTACTTGATCGCGACGGGCTTGCCCGAGGCGTCCTTGATCTCGCCCCAGGCGGTGGCGATCGCGCCCTTGACCTTGTCGGGCATCGGCACGTAGTCGAGGTCGCCGGCGGTCTTGTCGCCGTTCTTGTAGGCCCAGTCGAAGAACTTGAGCGTGGTCGTGGCCTGCACCGGCTTGTCCTGCAGCTTGTGCATCAGGATGAAGGTGGCGCCGGTGATCGGCCA
>NZ_JBFUCI010000392.1:0-6160 GCF_056405335.1 Variovorax sp. P1_H12_2 | reverse complement strand
CTCGTATGCCGACGAGCTCTATGCGCTGCGCAACAACATCCACACGGTCCGCAAGCGGGTGCTGGCGAGCGCGCCGGGCGAGGTCCAACGTGGACGGCCCTTCGCTTCGGAAGCTGCCTGACCCTCGGGCGATGTCCCGAGGGCCGGCAACTCACCCACTCACCACTTGTCGTCGACGGCGGGCGCTTTCGCCGCGGCAGGCGCAGTCGCGGCCCGCGGCACGGCCTGCTTCGGCTTGACCGTCGCGGCCGCCGGTGGGGCCGAACTGTCCGTCGCCGCGGCAACGCGCGCCGACACCACCCCGCGCAGTTGAAGCGCACCGGGCTGCAGGCCATCGAGATTCATCTGCACGCGCTCGAGACGGCCCTGCGCCATGCTCGGCGTCACGCGGTCGATCACGACTTCGCAGCAGTCGGACTCGACGCGACCGAGCGACTGGTTGGTCTGCGGGTCGAACATCTCCTTGCCCATGTGGACCAGCCGGTAACGCGCGCCTTCGCGAACGGCATGGCCGCCCTGGCTCAGCACCACGGCATCGCCCTCGCGCGAAATCACGGTCACCGGGAAGGTGCGCGAGACGATGCCCGAGACGATGCGGCTGGCGATGTCGTTCTGCATGCCCTCGCTCACCTGGGCGCCGTCGACACCGGTGCCCAGCGTCGTGGCGGCCACGCTCGGCGCCTCGCCGCGCAGCGACTCGGACAGCATCACCTGGCGCGTCGCCACGTTCACCAGCTTCTGCGAGACGGCCCAGCCACCCGAGTAGCTCACCAGCTCACGGTCGCTGGTCTGCAGCTTGCGCGCGTGGCGGTTGTAGGCAAAGGAACTGATCTTGCCGACCCACACCACGTCGGCGCTCATCGCCTGCCCCAGCTTGCCGAACTCGGCGCGCGGCGCCTGACCCGACGAGATCAGGTCGAGCTCCTGTGCCACCTCGCCGCCCAGGTCGCGGTCGAGCACCGTGAAGCGGCCGGTGTTGGTCAGGGCCGCGAGGATCTGCTGACGCAGGTCCTCGGCCACCTTGTCGGCCGGCACGCTGCGTCCGCCGACCGCGAACGCTTCGGTGTCGAAGCGCAGCGGCGCGATCACGATCTTCAGCTTCTTGCTGTCGGCCGCCGCCGGCGTGAACTTGGCCACCTCGGCGTCGATGTCGGCCTTGTAGAAGCCGCGGCTGTCCGGCCCGTCGAGCTGCTTGACCTTGAATCCCGTGATGGCGCCGCCGGCGCTCTGCACGATGTGCTCGGCGAACGCGTTGGCGCGCAGCGCTTCCGCATCCTTGCCGTGCGCCAGCGACAGCGTGACCTTGAACTGCTCGGAACTCAGGTCCACGGTCTGGCCGTTGGCCTGCTTGAGCGCCATGCGGATGGCTTCATCGACGGCTTCGGCCGCCGACGCGCCGGCGCCCTTGGCGTTCACCGTCACGGTGCCGACCTTGCCCACGTCGGGCATCGGCGCCACCGGTGCTGCCGGAGTCGCCGGCGGTGTGGCGGCCACGGGAGCTTCGGGCGGTTTGGCCTTGTCGCAGGCCGCCACCGAAAGAGCCACCAGCGCGGCCAGTGCGAGTCGGTTGAGCTTCATGGGATCAGAACGAGCCCAGCGCCTTGGTGGCGTCGGTCGGCACCGGGATGTCGTGGCTCTTCGCGTAGGCCGTCGAGACGCTCAGCGTGTCGTAGACGTTCTTGGCATTGCCCGGGAAGTTCGTCACCACGTAGGCGCCCGAGCTCAGCTTGGTCATGGCCAGCATGGGCGATGCCTTGAGCGTGTTGGCGAAATTCGTGATGTGCGGGCGCAGGCCGACGTACTTGATGACGCCGGTGCCCAGGGACGCCATGCCCGAGGCGTAGAGCGCCTGCGACTCGGCATCCATCTTGAGGTTGCCGTCCTTCAGGCGCTCGCTGATTTCCTTGGAAGAATCGCTCTGGATCTTGTCGGCATCCGACAGGTTGCCCTTGGTCGCGCCGTCGCCGAGCGCATCCGCCGTCGACTTGAGCTTGGCCGCCGATTCCTTGAGGCMGACGGCTTCCGCCATCTTCGACTGGGCCACCAGCACCTCCTTGTTGGCGGCGACATAGGCGCGCACCAATTGATCCTGCTGGGCGCCTTCGTTGCCCGCGGGCGCCGACGACGAACCGCCGCCGGTCAGGCCGCCGATCGATGGCATGGACAACTGGGCGAAGGCCGAGGACGAGACGAGGACGCAGGCAAGCGCAATGGCGTTGAATTTCATGACGTTCGAGAGAGAAAAGGGAAGAAAGAAGAAAGACCGGCGCATCAGCGCAGGCCGATGTTGGTGACCTGGCTCACGAGTTCGCGCGCGGCGCTGTCGGCGGCCTTCTTGAGTGCGTTGCCGCGCGCTTCGGCTTCGGTCGGGCCGACGCCGGCGTACTGCACCGGGCCGACCGTCGACAGGTTTTCGGGGATGCCGCTGCTGAGATCAAGGATCTTGCCGGTGACGGTCACCGCCACGCGCTTCAGGCCGCTGGCGGGATCGGTGTCGGCGAGGCCGACGTCGAGCGTGCCGAATGCGAGGTACGGCACCTGGGCCGCCTGCAGGCCGCGCACGACGTCGCGCAGCGTGGCCGGGTCGAGGTCGTTGCCGCTCTTGTAGTCGTTCTCGACGTTCTTGATCTTCAGCAGGCCGTTGGTGTACGGCTCGACGAAGGCGGCTTCGAGCACCTTGAAGCCCGCCGAGGCGAAGACGCCGGTGAACACCGAGTTGAGGTTGGCGCTCGGGAAGATGCGCCAGGTGGATTCGCTGGACTTGCGCGTCGTGCTGCCGCCGGTCTCGATCGTGTCGGTGCGCTTGGCGTCGATCGAGGTCGAGCGCTTGACCGATGCATTGGTGCCGATCCGGCCATTGCCGATCGACTCGCCCTCGACCCCGCTGCGATCGTCGGAGCGCTTGGCGTCGACCTTCACGCCGCGATCGACGCGCTGGTAGACACGGTCGTCGAAGCTCTTCTCCGAGTCGACCTGGCGCGAGACGAACAGGAAGGTCAGCTTCGACTTGTCGCCCTTCGCCACGGCCTGCGTCGCCGAGCCGGCCTTGACCGCGTTGCGCAGCTGCGCCACGTTGATCGAGGTGCGCACGGTGACGGTGTAGACCTGCTTGTCGGTCTGGTCCTGTTCGTCCAGCACCGTCGTCTCGAGAATGAACTTGTCGAGATTGGCGGCCACGCGATCGCGGATCGCATCGAAGTTGGCCGACTCCGCCTGCCCCGCCTCGGCGTAGTAGAACTCGACCGCCTTGACCTGCGCTTCGCGCAAGGCCTTCTGCTTGTCGTCGGCCGAGGCCTTGCTGCCGAACACCGAGCCCTGGTAGGTCACGGAAGCCTTGCCGCGCGCGTTGGCGACCTGCGCCTGCGTGGTGAAGGCCGCCGCGGCCATAAGCAGCATCAGGAAGACGTTGCGGATTACTTGCATAGATTGAGTACCTCTTTGGTGGCCGTGATTTGCTTGTCGATGTCCTTGTTCGCCGCGGCATCCTTGAGCCAGGCGTCGCCGGGGCCGGCGAGGACGTTCGAGAGTTTGGTGAACAGGCCGCGCAGGCTGTCGCTGTAGGCCGGGAAATCGTCCACGGTCTGCTGCGAGGACGGAACCGTCTTGACCTCGCCGTTCTTGAATTCGGATTCGAGGTACACGCGGCCGGAGAGCGGCTGGTGGATCTTCAGCTGCACCTTCGAGGCATAGATGTAGCTCGTGCCGGCGGCGACCTTGGCGTGTTCGAAGCGACCGAAGCGCGACACGTCGACCACGATCGCGTAGTCGGGCTCCGGCAGCTTGAGTTCGTACACGGAACCGTCCGCGATGCGCATCGACATCACCTGGCCGATCGCATGGCCCTTCGCATACGGAAGGATTGGCACACCGGTGCGGCTCGAGATGGCTTCGCTCAGCATGTCCGCGACCCAGGTCTCCGCCACGCCCGGCTGGGCGGCGAGCGCGGCAGGCAGCGCCTTGCGCGCCTCGTCGCTCACCGTGGCCTGGGAGACCTGCAGGAAGCGCGGCACCTGGCTCGGCAGCGAAGCGCGGCCCAGCGCATCGGCGAAGCGCGCGACGATGCCGGGCGTCGTGCCCGCACCAAGATAGAGCGTGCGGACGCGGCTGGCGAGTTCGTCCTCCGTCGGCGCATGGTCCAACAGGTCCACATAGGCCACGCTGAAGGGATAGGCGCGCAGCACGGTCATCGTCTTGAAGTCGAAGAACATCGCCTGCGCGCGCAGCTGGATGAACAGCTTGGAATAGGCACCGAACTGCTCGGTCGAGACCGTCTCGCCGCTCATCACGAGCGCCACCGTGATCGACTGGTCGCGCCCCTTGAGCTCGGCCAGATTGACGGTGTCGAGCTCGAAGGCCCGGGGCGGCTGCGTCGCCACCGCCTGGCGGATCAGGTCATTGACACCCGTCCCCCCGAGCGAGGCCGCGAAGCGCTGCGAATACGGAAAGCGGCTCGGGATGCTCTGTGCGTCGCCCGAGTACGCGAAGCCCGCGAGGGACACCGTGACTGCGAATGCCGGACCGCCGAACCCCAGACTCCCCAAAAAAACCAAGACCAGGCCGCGGCAGCGCCGCGCCATTTCCATCCCCATCCCCATGCCCATGCCGATATCCCGCTCGCACTAAAAAAGTGCGCAGATTTTACGACATCAACTGTTACACGGAAAAACAACAACTTTCGACTGGAGATGCGTTCACTGGCGCTGCAACCGCAGCAGCTTGCCGTTGCTGCTGTCGGTCAGCAGGTAGAGCCAGCCATCGGGCCCCTGCCGCACGTCGCGGATGCGTTCGCCACGGTCGGCCAGCAGCCGCTCGCGGGCGATGACGGCATTGCCGTCCAGCGTCAGCCGCCACAGCGCGGTGCCGGCCAGCGCGCCGACGAAGAGATTGCCCTTCCAGTCGGGCAGCGCGTCGCCGGTGTAGAACGCCAGGCCGCTCGGCGCGATCGACGACTTCGGCGTGCCCGGGGTCCAGGCCGAGCCGTCGCTCTTTTCCCAGTAGGTGAGCGGCTGTTCGAGCCCGGCCTGCGCCGTGCCGACGCCGACCTGCGTGAGGGTGCCGTATTCCTGGCCGTAGCTGATCACGGGCCAGCCGTAGTTTCGGCCGGCAAGGGTCAGGTTGAGCTCGTCGCCGCCTTGGGGGCCGTGCTCGCTGGTCCAGAGCTCGCCGGTCACCGGATGCAGCGCCGCCCCTTGCGGGTTGCGGTGGCCGTAGCTCCAGATGTGGGGCTGCGCGCCGGGGGTCGCGGCGAAAGGATTGCCCGGCGCGGCCGCGCCATCGGTGGTGATGCGCACCACTTTGCCGTTGCCGCGCGAGAGGTCTTGCGCGAAGCCGCGCTGGGTGTCGAGCAGGCGCTCGCCCATCGTCACGAACAGATAGCCGTTGCGATCGAACACCAACCGGGACCCGAAATGCGCCGTGCTGTCGACCTTGGGCGACTGCCGGTAGATGACGGTGAGGTTGACGAGGCCGCGGTTGGCCGCATCGAGTTCGGCTCGTGCGACCGCGGTGCCGTTGAGACCGGGATTCGATCCGTCGCGCTCGGAAAAGCTGAAATAGATGCGGCGATTGCTCGCAAAGTCCGGGTCCACCGCAATGTCGAGCAAGCCGCCCTGCCCCACCGCGGCGACCGGCGGCAGGCCGGCGACCTGGTCGGCCCCGCCGTTGACCGGCGAACCGTCGGCATTGCGCAGCCGCAGCTGGCCGCCGCGCTGGGTGATCAGCATCCGGCCATCGGGCAGGAAGGCCAGGCCCCACGGGGTATCGAGGCCGGTCGCCAGCTCGGTGACCTTGACCGACATCGTCGACGCCGCGGGCGGTGCAGGTGCTGGTGCAGCAGGCGGCGTGGCGACGCTGCCGGCCGGCGGGGCCGGGGCCGGCGTCGCGATGGCGCTAACGCCGAAGGCGGCGACCGAGACGCTGGCGCCCCCACCGCCGCCCCCGCAACCGGCCAGGGCGGCCAGGGCCATCGCAAGAAAGTACCGAGTCGCTGCTGCCATTGCACGCTCCTTCGGACGGGCGCCGCGACGCGCCCGGGTCATTTCGCCTGACTACTTTAGCGCCTTGAAGCGCATCCGGTGCGGCTTGGCGCCTTCTTCGCCCAGGCGCTTCTTCTTGTCGGCTTCGTACTCCTGGTAGTTGCCGTTGAAGAAGGTCCACTGGC
>NZ_JBFUCI010000391.1:0-6171 GCF_056405335.1 Variovorax sp. P1_H12_2 | reverse complement strand
GC
The DNA here is from genome assembly GCF_056405335.1 of Variovorax sp. P1_H12_2. Taxonomy (NCBI): domain Bacteria; kingdom Pseudomonadati; phylum Pseudomonadota; class Betaproteobacteria; order Burkholderiales; family Comamonadaceae; genus Variovorax; species Variovorax sp. P1_H12_2. The sequence continues at coordinate 6,169 of NZ_JBFUCI010000391.1, read as the reverse complement.
GTTGAGCGGGTCGTCGGGCGCCAGTTCAATCATCGCACGCCCCCATTCCTCCATGCACAGGTGCTGGTCGTCGAGCGCCTCGGAGTGGGTCAGCACCAGGCACAGGAAGACCCTTTCGACCGGGCGCAGCCGTTCGGCCACGCCTACGCGCAGGCCGCGCTTCACGAGGTCGCGGCAACGCGCATCGCAGTCGTACATCTGCGGGGTGTCGCGGTACATGTTGCGCGGGAACTGGTCAAGGATGATGACCAGCGCCACCAGCAGGCGCGGGTGGTCGACGTCGAGTGCCCAGTGGTCGTAGTGGCCTTTGGCAGCCAGCGCGACGTCGGCGCCGAAGCGGGTCCAGATCTCCTGGTCGGTCTGCTCGGACTTGCCGAACCACAGGTTGAGGCATTCCTCGATGTTCGGTCGCAGCATGTACTGCAACACCTGCTCGGCCTTGTCGATCTCGGCGGCCGCGATCTGGATGCCTTCGAGCTTCAGGAGCATGCGCAGTTCGCGCCGCAATGTCTCGGTGTCTGATTCCGACAAGGTCTCGCGTCCGTCGAGGCCCGCCAGGATCACCTGCAGGCTCTGCTGCATACGGCGGCCCAGCACCTCCGGCGGTTCCTCCGCGGAGAACAGGTCCATCAGCATGGACAACAGATCGGCCATTTGCGGGTCTCCTGGAGAAGGTCGAACAATCTACATCATTGGTGTCGATTTGTCCCTACGTCCTCCTGCGTCGAAGGCGTATCGACGTGTCTCTCGACGCCGGCACGCTCCCATCACCAGGCTCAGCGCCTGGTTCGCCGTCGCCACGCCCAGGGCGTTCGGGCGCCCGGTCGAGGTCTTCGCGCCGGGGCACGTTCGCGTCGTGCACGACCTCCCAAGCACGAGCCCCATTGGCGTAGCCACGGGCAAATGAAACCATAGAAGCTTCCTCCACGACAAACACCATCACGGCTGCCCCTTGAGAGAGCTGGCTGAGTACGGCCAGAACCCGTCATTCGCCGCCCGCGCTCAATTTGCCCGATAGCCGACCTTGAGCCGCCCCCTCCACATTTTTGATGAGATTTCATTCTCAGCAATGTGTAGCCCGGCCTGACCCAGCGGTCGCAACAGCTGCTGTGGCAGGATGCGRGCCAAGAGCCGACTGTCGGAGGACCAGGCAGAATCGGCGCCCCGCAACTCCTTGAGCCGCTATGACAGCCTGGACCATCATCGAAGCGCCACAGGAGGAAGTGAGGTCGGGCGAGCTCGGTCGGAAATTCGTCGGTTCAGGCTTGGTGATGAAGCTGCGTTGTTCCGTGTGTATTTCACGGCCATCCATGGGGTCGCATCCCGCGACTACTCGCCTGAGCAAGTCGAGGCATGGGCTCCGGCAGACCTTGACGTGGACCTGTGGGCAAATCATGTTCAAGGAATCCGACCCTTCGTCGTTGAGCTTGACAACGAGATCGTCGGCTATGGGGACGTTCAGCCGGACGGTTACGTCGACCATTTCTTTGATTTCCAGTCCTTCGGGGCGTGACCCTTGAGAATGCCTTGATGCGTAAGGAGTTTAAGCATGGCGCCTGAGCGCCGCATGTAGCGGCCGCATGACCGGCAGGATGCGGCCACTTGCGGACCGTCAGCGCTGCTGCAGAATTCGGCCGCCTCCATAGTTTTGTGGAGACTTCAGCCGCGGCGAGTGTGTGGCCAACTCGGATACACGTAGGCCCCCTCTTGCGCTTTATGACTGCCTCGACAAAATGGCGCGAAACAGTCAAACCAGGAACGAGGGCACCATGAAGCTGCGCGTGGCAACGTTCAATCTTGAGAATTTGTTTACTCGTCCGGCCGCCATGGACTCGGAGTCCGGGGTGGCAGGACAGGCAGCCATCAACCATGACGCCGAGCTGAATGCAATCATCCGCAAGGAGGTATACACCGATGCGGACAAGGCCCGTTTGCTCGAGCTAGACAAGACCTACAAGTTTTCCGCTTTGAACGCGCCTAAGAATGCCTTGGTGCAGCTGAACAAAGTTCGCGGGCAGTTGTTCGGTACGAGGGAAGGCGTAGTAAAGGTCGTAGCAAATGGCGCCGCTGACTGGACGGGGTGGTTTGAGCTACGACGTGACGACATCACCTGGGAGGCCACGCTCAATACGGCGAGGGTCATCTCCGAGGTGGATGCTGACATCCAGATTTGCGTAGAGGCCGAAAGCCGGCCGACGCTGAACAGATTCAACGACCAGATTCTCGGCGCCATTTTCAAGAAGCAGTACCCGCATGTCATGCTCTTGGACGGCAACGACGAACGAGGCATCGATGTCGGCATCATGAGTCGCTACCCGATAGGGGGAGTTCGCTCTCACGTGGATGACCGGAACGCCGGCGGGACGAAGACCTTCTCCCGAGATTGCCCCGAGTACGTCGTCCAGCTTCCGAATGCGAAGGACATCGTCATCATTCCCAATCATTTCAAGTCGAAGCGAGGAGGCGACGACGATGCCGCCCAAGCTCGCCGGCGCGCGCAAGCGGAGGGGGCATTCTCTATTGCCAAGAATGCCGTGGGGACCATCAGCCCCTACGTACTCGTCGGCGGCGACCTGAACGACACGCCGGATAGCGAGGCACTCAAGCCACTGTGGGTCGGCGAGTTCAAGGACGTTCAATCACACTCGTCGTACCCAACTGACCGACCTGGAACCTACGACACAGGCACCGCCGGCAACAAGATTGACTACCTCATCATGTCCAAGAAGTTGGCAACCGGGCTAAAAAATACCGGCATCGAGCGGCGAGGCTCATACCATCCGCATACGTGGGAGCCGTTTGATACCGTTGTAAGCAAGGCGACGGAAGCGTCGGACCACCACGCTGTTTGGGCCGACTTCGAAATCTGAACGTCCAGGGTGTGGCTCTGAAGAGTAGGCGTTGCCTGGAGCAGCGCTTCGCTACGCCAAGAAGCGGCCACAAGCAGACCCCCGAGGTCGATCTCCACCACAAGGCCGTTGTGGACAAATTGGCGGGTACAAATTTTCCGTTGATGGCCGGTGGCTGCGATGAGGCGCTCGCGTTCCTGGCGGACTTTTCCCGACACCTCTCTCTGGCCTTCCTGACGGGACACCTATCCAGATTCGAGTGGTTCCGTGAACCAGCGTCATCCGGCAGAACCCGGCCAACAGCAGTCGGTCGGCCGCACCACAGAATTCGCGGGATAGCGGACGTTCGCGGCGCGCGCACGATCCAGAAGCGACGCGATCGGTCTGATCGAGTTGGAATTCCACGCGGACGCGCGCGCCGGTCGTTGCCCAGTTGCCCATGGCTTCGCCCTGTAGGGCCGTGGCGCGCACTACGCACCTCGGGCGCTGCCTTCGAAAGAACTCGTGACGGGGATCTGGCTGAGGGGAGCCGATGTCGACGAGATGTTCATTGACTCCTCATCGCAGCCGGCGGAGTGGGGTCGAACGTCGCTATTCCGCCGTCATCAGGCTCTTGAGGTCGTTCATGTCTACGCGCCCGGAGTATGGCTGTGGCCGTGACGGCGATACCGAGGCCGCACCGCTTGCGCCGGCCGTGTCGCCCGCGGAACCCACGAGGTACATCTCGGGATCGACGGGCTTGCCCGAGCGTCGCACTTCGAAGTGAAGCATGGTCGTGCGCGCTTCGGAACGCCCCATTTCGGCGATTTGCTGCCCGGCGAGAACGACGTCGTTCTCCTGCACCAGGATCTGGTGGTTGTGCGCATACGCGGTGAGGTACTCGTCGTTGTGTTTGACGATGATCAGGTTGCCGTAGCCTCTGAGCTTCGACCCGGCATAGACGACACGACCCGGCGCAACGGCGACGACCGGCGATCCGTCCTCGCCCGCGATGTCGATGCCCCGGTTGCGATCGCCGTCGAAGCGGCCAACGATCGGACCCTGCGCAGGCCAGACCGCGGCGGTGAACGGTGCGCCCTGGCTCGCCGACGACGTTGAGGCGCGCGGAGGCGCGACGCACCCGCCAAGGCCGAAGACAACGAATGCGGCGGTGCTGGCCGCGCAGACGGTTCGAAGAAGCGGGGAGGGCGCTCCAATCGGGCGAAGGGTGGTGTCGATCATCTATTGTTCCTAACGACCGTTCGCCGCACGCAGGCGAAGCTCGAGTTGGGCGCGTGACGCTTCGAAGGTCGGCATCGTCGGTGAACGCATGTCGCGCACTTCGATGACGTGCCAACCGAAAGGCGACTGCACCGGCGCTTCGACCATGCCTGCCGGGCCCAGTTTGCGCATGGCGTCGGCAAATTCGTCGACGAAGTTGCCGCTGAGGTTCCAGCCGAGTTCGCCGCCTTTGTCGACGGAGCCTTCGTCGATGGACATGTCCTTGGCGACCTGTGCGAATGCTTCGCCGCTCCGGATGCGGGCCAGCGCGATGTCGGCCTGCGCACGCGCTTTCACGAGAACGTGCCGCACGTTGTATTCGAACTCACCCTGGTGGGCAGCCGACCAGCGTTCACCGATTCGGGCGTATTCGGCACGCAGTTCCGCCTCGGAATAGCGGCCGGTTTCGTTCGCATGCTGTGCCACGGCGAACGAGAAAGGTAAGGCCCAGGCCAACGCGCATGCGATCACGACAGCGCCGGTTGGCTTCATTTGAGCTCGCGGCAGTTGCCGAACTCGCAGCGCACCGCGAGCGCATCGCCGTTGGTGCACGGGATGGAGTAGGTTTCAAAGCCGGCGCCCTTCGCGACGAGGGCCGCACGCGGCTCGGCATTGCAGGACGTCGATCTGGCGAGGCGCTCGGCGTTGTAGGCATCCCTGCCGGTGCCCGTCGAAGGCGTGGAAGGCCGAGCTTGGTAACTCGTGCTGGCGGCCGTCGCCGGCGGCGTGACCGACATGGAAGCCGGTGTGGTCGTCACCGCTGTTGCCTGCGGTGCAGGCCTGCCGGATCGCTTGTACTCCGCCAGCGCCTGCGCGCCGCGTGTCGGAATCTCGCCGATCCATTGCGCGGGTCGCGCGAAGTTGAGGTTTTGCGCCGTGCCGGAGATCCCCGCGGTGGTAATGCCGATGAGCCGTCCTTGTTCGTCGAAGAGACCTCCGCCGCTGGACCCCGGCGAAATAGGGGCGCTCATCTGGATAAACTCGATCTCGCCGGCACTGTCGCGCCGCAGTGCCGAGACCAGTCCGTCGCTGAGCGACTGCTCGAGCCCCTGCGGCGCGCCGATCGCGTACACCTTCTGTCCGACGCGAAGAACCGAAGTGGGCGCGATCTGAATCGGGACCGCAGGCGAAGGCAGACCGTCGGTCTTGAGCTGACAGAGATCGCGCGCTGCATCCGGAAACTCCAGCTTCGCCTCCATCTCCCTGCGCTCTTGCCGCAATGTGATCGAGACGGCACCACGCAGCACGTGGCAGTTTGTGACGACGCGGCCGGCGGCGACGACCACGCCGCTACCGGTGGCCACCACGCGGCTATCGGCGCCCTTCGCAAGCACAACCCAGATGCTGGGCGATGCATCGCGAAAGATCTCCTCGGGCGTACTTGCCGTGGCGAGCGTCGGCAGCGCCGTCGTGAGGACTGCGGCAACCGCCAAGGCGCTGAAAGCGGGTCTCATGGGGTATCTCGTTCTATTGGGGAAGGAGCGGGCCGAGGTCTTTCATCTCGACGCGCCCGCCCGCGCCGCCCGACCACGGTACCGCCGAAGTCGAGTCCGAGGCTGGGATCGATGTCGCCATGGCGCGCCGGATGAGGTCTTCCGAGGCGATCGTGCGTTCGCGGCCCTGGGTGGCGATGAAGCTCTTCAACGAATCGAGCACCACGCTGGCCTTGAGTGAATACGCTGCGTCGGGCTCATCGAGCGACTTGAACATTGCGATCGTCGCGCTGCTGCGCCACGTCGTGATCTGGCCGCCGCCATAGCTCGGGATGTAGACGTAGCCGCCGCCTCCCTTCAGTTCGATGAGCTTCCCGTCCGCCGAGTCATCGCGAGCCATCCGTAGGGAAGACGCGTCATCGTCGGCAGCGCTTGTCTTGGCCTTGGGCAAGACGGTGAAATAGGCGAAGCCCTTCTGCTGCGTCAGATCGGCGCACCGATAGATCCAATAGTTCCAGACCGCTTCCTTGGAGGTATTCCCGTTACCGGAGAACTCGACGAAGTACCGGTTGTCGCTCAGCCTCGTGTCGCGATAGCCGCCGGTCGGCCCGAGCGGCTGATAGACGG
>NZ_JBFUCI010000390.1:0-6197 GCF_056405335.1 Variovorax sp. P1_H12_2 | reverse complement strand
GGTGCGCACCGCGCTCAGCGGCAGGGCCAGCGTTTCGGTGCGGCCGACGTCGATCGTGCCCTGCGCGAACAGGCCCTGGCGGAAACCGGTGGAGCGGTCGAGCCGCAGGTAGACCAGCACGCTGCGGCTGCCCGCCTGCGCGCTCGGATTGACGCGCACCACGCTGGCGCCGACGCTGCGTTCGCCGCTCTTCGGGTCGGCGACGCTGCTGCCCTCGATCTGCAGCGTCGCGCGCTGGCCGACGCGCACCGCGACCGAGTCGGCCGCGGCCAGCGCGGCCTCGACCTCGATGCGGCTCAGGTCGACCACCTCGATGATCCGGGTGTCGACGCCCACGCGCTCGCCCGGCTGCGCCAGGCGTTGCGCCACCTGGCCCGCGATCGGGCTCTTGAGCACGGTGTCGTCGAGCGACTTGCGCGTCATCTCGACCGCGGCCAGTGCGGCGCGGTGGGTGGACAGCGCCGCATCGAGGTTCGACTGCGAGGTGTCGAGCGCGGTGCGCGAGATGAAGCCTTCCTCGACCAGCGCCTTGTTGTTGTCGAAGGTGCGCTGCGCCACCTCGGCCTGGGCCCGGGCGGAATCAGCCTGTTCCTGGGCCTGGCGCACGCGCGAGCGGTATTCGATCGGGTCGATGCGGGCGATCACCTGGCCCGCCGCGACCGTGTCGCCCTCGCGCACCGTGAGACCGATCAGCTCACCCGCCACACGGGCCTTGACCTGCACCGAATCGACCGCGCGCAGCGTACCCGAGACCGGCAGCGTCTCGGCCAGCGCGCGGCGCCCGGCCCGCGTCACCTCCTGCGCGGAAAGCGCCAGCACGGGCTCGGCCGCGGTGTCGCCGAGGGCCTTCGTCGCCTTGGCACCGATGGCACGCAGGGCGGCGCCTGCAAGCAACAGCAGGATCAGGGCCGCGAGGACCCATTTCAAGGTTCTGTTCATTCAAGTGTCTCGGCCGCGGGCAGGACCGGCGGCGCTGGGGTTAAGGACATGGCCGCCAGGCRGGGCGGCGGCGCGTGATGGTCAGCGGGCGTCCCGGCTCGCGGCGCAGCGCCGGGCCAGTTCGGGATGCAGCGCATCCATGGGGCCGCTGCGGCGCAGCAGGCCATCGATCCAGCCTCTCAGCAGGGCCCGGGTCTTGATCCTCTTGTTCGACTCCAGCAGCCAGATGGCCAGCAACTGGTGCAGCGTCAGCAGGTTCACCACCGCGACGCCGGTGAACAGCGAGGGATGCAGGCGCCAGAGCGCGAGACCGTTGCGGGCCAGGTAGTAGCGGCGCGTGGCGTCGTGGTTGAGGGCACCGATGCGCACGCCCGCGAAGCGCTTGTGGATGCGATCGCCCAGGGTATGGCGCAAGGTGAGAGAAGGCACGATGAACATCGAGACCCCCTGGCCCACGGCACGCAGGCAGTACTCGGTGTCGACATGGTCGATGACGAAGTCTTCCCGGAATCGGCCCAGCGTCTGCCAGGCGTCGTCCGAGACCACGCAGCCGGAGGAGATCAGGAAGGAGCAGCGCAGCAGGCTCGCGAAGTCATGGCCGCTCTGCTGCGCGTTCACGTCGAGCCGGCGCAGGCTCGAGCCCTTGCCGCTGACCGTCGGCAGGAATTCCTGGACCTTGGTGTCGAAGATCTTCGGGCCCAGGATGAAGCGTTCATGTCCCGCCGTGCGGCAGGCATCGCCGGCCTGCGCCATGACCTCGAAATAGCCCCGGGGCAGGACCGAGTCCTGGTCCAGCAGCACATGGGCGTTGACTCCGCGCTCGGCCAGGGCCGTGATCCCGAGGTTGAAGGCGCGCGCGATGCCGCCCTGGTTTCGGTTCGCGATGCAGTGGACGCCGGCAGCCTGCAGGCAGGCCCTCACCCCGGTCAGCTCCGTGGGCGAGTTGTCGACCGCCACGATCGGAACGCCCTGCGCGGCCAGCGTGCCGACATGCGTCAGTTGCATCGGCGAGGGCTTGTACAACACCACCACGGCGCCGGGCTGCGTCGTTTTCATGGGGCAACCTCGACCGCCGACGCGGGAGGGCGGGGGGCGGTGCGGCAAGGGTCCCGCAGGTCCGGGGGGGGCCGCCACGCCCTGGCCCCTGGCCAGCGCTTCCAGCAGATCCACCGCGCGCGCGCAGGCCCCGGCGCCGCTGTCGCGCAAGGTCCAGGCGCGAACCCGGTCGCAGGAGGCATGGACGGCCTCGTCGGTCAGCAATCTCGACAGGGTGCCGGCGATTGCATGCGAGCCCGCGTTCGAAGGAAGCTGCAGGCCGCACGCCTGGGCCACCACGCGACAGGCGTTGTCGAACTGGTCGTGGGCGAAGGGCATCAGCAGCTGCGGCACGCCGGCCGCGAAGGCGAATGCGGTGGTGCCGATGCCGCCGTGATGCAGCAGCGCCGCGCTGCGCTCGAGCAGCGGACGCAGCGGAACGAAGCGGCGTTGCAGCACCGTGGAGGGCAGCACCGGCATCAGCGACTCGGCGCCGATGAAGACCGCCCTCAGGCCCAGTCCGGCGACGGCTTCCAGTGCCCTGCTGAAGAAGTCCTGTCCGCGCAGCAGCGTCGAGCCTGCCGTGACCACCACCGGCGCGGGGCCGGCGTCGAGGAAGGCCTGCAGCCCGTCGTCCAGCAGAGCGCCCTCGGGCCGCGGGGAGGGCGGCTCGAACAATCCGAAACCGGCGAAGTGCAGGGGATGCGGCCAGTCGGGCTGCACCGGCGCCAGCCATGGCGGGAACAGCGCCAGCACGCCTTGGGGCGAATGCACCCAGCGACCCAGGATTCGCCGGGTCGGGGCCAGCCCCTCGCCGCGGCGCAGCCGCTCGAGGTCCGGCGCGATCAGCGGGTCGATCACGCGACGCTCGATCAGCCACAGGGCCAGGCGGCGGCAGCCCGGCKGCCACCATGCGGGCAGCGAAAAACCGGCATGCGTGGGCGGCGACATGGCCGACAGCAGCGTCGACGGCGACACCTGCGCCGAAAGGTAGGGCACCTGCTCGGCTTCCTGCAGCACGCGTGCGCTGAAGGCCCAGAGGGAGCCGAGCATCGCCACGTCTTCGCCGGCCGCGCGGCTGGCCCGGACCTCCTGCCGCAGGAGGTCGAAAAGCGGAGCGACCGAAGGCGCGAGCACGCGCCACAAGGTGCGCAGCGAACTGCGGGGGTGCCAGAGCGCCGGGTCGGCCATCGCCGCCTCGTACTCGGCCGCCGTGCCCACCGGCAGGAAGCGCAGCCCGCATGCCTCCACCAGCGCCTGGAAGGCCGGGCTGGTGCAAAGGGACACGCGGTGCCCGCGCGCCAGCGCGCTCCGTCCGATCGCCAGGAAGGGGTGCACGTCGCCGGCGGAGCCGAGGGCGACGATCAGAAGGTGCAGGCCGGCGCCCGAATTGTGGCTCCCCTGCTTCGGATCTGGGGGACTCATCCCGGAATTCGGGCGCGACCTGCCGAGGACGGTTCGCTGCGGCCGTGGCGCAGGAACTCGAGCACCGTCTGCTGCACGCGGATGCTGGCGGCCCGGTTCTCGACCTCCAGAAAATGGCCGGCGCCCGGAATGGTGACGAAGGCGCAATCGCGCAGGAAAACCGTCATGGCACGCACGTCCGAGGCCGGCGTGTACGCGTCGAGTTCGCCGTTGATGAAGAGCACGGGGACCTCGATCGCCTTGAGGCGCTCGCGGTGGCTGGCAATGTCCAGGCCAAGGATCTGATCCACGTGGAAGCGGATCTGCGTGATCTCCGGTTCCTCGATCCGCGTCAGATAGCGGTAGTTGTAGAGCTTGAGCAGGCGCGGCAGATGCTTGCCCACGGTTTCGTTGAGCAGGTGCGCGGCCTTGGAATACTGCTTGGCATCGATGAAGACCCGGGCGCCGTCGACATAGTCGCGCATCGGCCCGTTGAGGGTCGGCGAGAACGAACCGACCACGGCACTGCGCACCCCCCTCGGGCGCTTGCCCAAGGCCAGCAAATTGGCCACGCCGCCCCACGAGACCGACACCACGTGATGGATGCAGAACTGCTCGATCAGGCCGAGCAGCACGGCCACCTCGTCGTCCTTTGACAGCAGGCCGAGCTTCGCGTTGTGTTCCCTGGACTGGCCCGAGTGCGGCAGGTCGTAGAGCAGCACGTTGAAGTGATCGGTCAGCGACCGGGCCATCTGCCGGAAAGAGGCGATGGTCGCCAGGGCCCCATTCACCAGGATGACCGAAGGCTTGGAGGAATCCGATTTGTAATGTTCTACAAAGACCTGAAATCGATCGACGGATACTACGGATTGACTAATCTGCACGTTGCATTTTGTGAGTGAAAGAACTGAGGGAGGATGTGCGCTTGCAATGCTAGGTTGAAATACCCATGAATTGATTGCGCAATGACAAAGATCGTGCTGAACCCTTGAATTTTTCTCGAAAACAAGAAATCATCTGTCATTCAATTGTCAATTCTTCGAATCGACTGACAATTTCGTTCGTTTTGTTTCAATTCAAAATAATTTAAAAGATCTATATCTCAGTTCTTCTTGCGAAATTGCGTCCACGATGGGCGCCTCCGGTCGGGTGGCGTCGAGGCGCACCCGTGGCGGCGGACCCATGCGTACGGGCGGCCACCCAGATGTTGTTTCGCAAGATCAATGCGTGGCTGGGCGTGGACGCGGTCCGGTCAGACCGGCTGAGGTGACTCCTCCGGAGCCGACGGTGCCTGCGACGCCCGATTCCAGCAATACGTCGATTGCCTCGGGCATCTGCGCGAGTGAATCAATCCGGCTCCGTCTGGGCGGTCAATTTCCAGGGGCTTGAGGTCGATGAAATTGAAGGGGTAAGCCGCCCGCGCGGCGACACCCCGGATGAAGCATTCCCGCAATTCGCAAAAAAGTATCAGCTGAGATGAAACCGTTGGCTGCAAAGCAGGGCTTTTGTCCTGTTTTGTCTTGCCCGGGCTTTGTGGCCGCAGCGGGCGACGAACAGGCGCCATGACCCTGCCCCATGACGAGGGCGCGGACGATCCGTGGCGCGATCACCGCCTTCGAGCGCCGCCGCCGGCCCTCGCCGAAAAGACCGGCGAGCGGCTCAATGCCATCGATATGCGCCTGGTCAAGATCGAGACGCGCATGGAGGAGGGCTGCAAGAGCTTCGCCACCAAGGCCGATCTGGCCGAGGCCAAGAACAGCATCGTGATGTGGGTGGTGAGCACGGTGCTGCTCGCGCAGCTGTTACCCGCCGTCCTCCAGAAGTTCGGGCTTTAGGCAACCGAATTTCTGGGGCGCTTGAACAGCCGCTTCGGAGCGAAGCGTACAGCCGGTGCGGGGCCCAGAGCAGACCTAGTCAGTCGCCCTGGACCTTGCCAGTGAACACCGCCAGTTGATCGGCGAAAGCGCGTTGGTAGGCCGGCCGCGCTTCGCCGCGGGCGACATAGGCGCAAAGGTTTGGATATCGCTCCAGCAACCCCGACCCGCTCAACCTGCGCAGCACCGTCACCATCAGCAGGTCGCCGGCGCTGAATGCACCGTCGAGCCAATCTGCATCGCCAAGCCGGCTGGAAAGTTCACTCAGCCGTACACGGACGCGATCCTCAAGCACAGGCAGGCGCTCCCCATACCAGGTCTTGTCGCGCTCCAGGAGTGTGGCGTATTCGCGATCAAGGATCGGCGGCTCCACCGTGTTCAGCGCGGCAAATATCCATGCGATCGCGAGCGCCCGAGCTTTCGCATCGTCTGGCAGCAGGCCGGCATGGCGCTCGGCGATATGGAACACGATGGCCCCTGACTCGAACAGGGCGAGATCGCCTTCTTCATAGGTCGGAATCTGCCCGAAAGGATGAAGCGCGCGATGTGCGGGCTCCTTCATCTCTTTGAACGAAACGAGGCGAACGTCGTAAGGCTGGCCCACTTCTTCAAGCGCCCAGCGAACGCGCATGTCGCGCGCCAGTCCCCTGCCGCGATCGGGCGACCGTTCAAAGGCGGTGATGGTGGGGGTCATATGAAAAGCTCAGGGTGGGCGATCATGGTCTTCCGGTCCGAGGTGCTCTGTCAAGGTGGGTTGTATCGTAAGCCGTCAATGAACCACGCCCTTGCGCGTGGTGTCGGAACCGATGTGCGCAGGGCGGTCTACAGCGCGCCGAGCTCGATGTTCCAGGGCAGCAGCGCCTCGTAGTCGTCAGCCGTCTGCGCCAGGGGCAGCTTCTTGAACAGGGCGACGAGGTACCGGTAGGGCTCGATGAGGGCTCGATG
>NZ_JBFUCI010000389.1:0-6202 GCF_056405335.1 Variovorax sp. P1_H12_2 | reverse complement strand
GCCGTGGATTCGCGTCAAAGGCTCATGTGGGTCAGCGTGCTGATCCTCCTGGCCACCAGCGTCGCCTTCGTGGCGCACGGCTACCAGCTGTTCCAGGCGACCATGGTGCTGTCGTATGCCATCGCTTTGGTGGGCCTGAACATCCTCACGGGCTACAACGGACAGATCTCGCTCGGTCACGGGGCCTTCTTCGCCATCGGCGCCTACACCGCCGGCATGCTCATGGAACATGCGGATGCGCCGTACTGGCTCGTGGTGCCGGCAGCAGCGGTGGTGTGCCTGATCGTCGGCTATCTGTTCGGGCGGCCCGCGCTCAAGCTCGAAGGGGTGTACCTCGCGCTGGCCACCTTTGCGCTCGCCGTGGCGATGCCGCAGCTGCTCAAGTACAAGCACCTCGAGCCCTGGACCGGCGGCGTGCGGGGCATTGTGCTCATGAAGCCCTCCGCACCCTTCGGCCTGCCGCTCAGCGATGACCAGTGGCTCTACCTGTTCTCGCTGTTCGTCACGGTGGTGGCATTCGTCATCGCGTACAACCTGCTGCAAAGCGGGAGCGGCCGGGCCATGCGCGCCATCCGCGACCACGCGATGGCGGCGGAGGCGATGGGCGTGGACAACAACCACTACAAGGCCATGACTTTTGGCGTCTCGGCCGCTTACACCGGCGTAGGCGGTGCACTGTCGGCCATCGCGGTGCAGTTCGTGTCGCCCGATTCGTTCACGCTGTTCCTTTCGATCTCGCTGCTCGTGGGCATCGTGGTGGGCGGCGTGGGCACGCTGTACGGGGCCATCTTCGGCGCCATCTTCATCATGTTTGTGCCCTCGCTGGCCGAGCAGATCTCCAAGGCCGTGCCCTGGGCGGTGTACGGCGTGGTGCTCATTGCCTGCATGTTCGCCATGCCCGGTGGCGTGATCGGCCTGCTGCGCAAGATCCAGGAGCGCTTCGCCCGCGCCAGATAGCCGCCGCGCCACATCACGAAACAACGAATGAACGACGATGCGACGCTCGTTGCAAACGCGCTGCAACGCCTGGCCGGGCGCATGGCGCCCGGCCAGGCGGTCCAGGCGCTGCGCCGACTCTCAGGCGGCGCCAGTCAGCAGACCTGGGCTTTCGACGTGGCAATGGCAGGCGCGCAGTCTGTCTTGCCGCTGGTGCTGCGCTGCGCGGCCGATGCCTCAGGCGCGCGCGCACAGGGCACCGCCGGCCTGGGCACGGAGGCGCAACTGATCGACGCTGCGCGCGCAGGCGGCGTGCCAGTGCCCGGCGTGCGGCATGTACTGCAACCCGCCGACGGACTGGGCGAAGGTTTCGTGATGGACCGGATCGACGGCGAGACGCTGGGCCGCCGCATCGTGCGCGATGCCCGGCTGGCCGGCGCGCGCCGCGTGCTGGCGCACCAGTGCGGCGCGGCCATGGCGCGCATCCACCGCCTGCCCGCGCTCGGCCTGCCATCGCTTCGAACGGCCGCCGCGCGAGCCGAACTGGATTTCCAGATCGGCCTGCACCGCAGCCACGGCACCGCACGGCCGGTGTTCGAACTCGCCTTCCGATGGCTGCGCGCACACGCGCCCGCCGACGTGTCGACACCGGTGCTCGTGCATGGCGATTTCCGCAACGGCAACCTGATGGTCGGCGAGGAGGGCCTGCGCGCCGTGCTCGACTGGGAGTTGGCGCATCTCGGCGATCCGATGGAGGACCTCGGCTGGATGTGCGTGCGCTCCTGGCGCTTTGGCCGCGGCGAACTGCCGGTGGGCGGCTTCGGCACGCGCGAGCAACTGTTCGAAGGCTACGAGGCCGAAGGCGGGCGGGTCGACGCGGACCGCGTGCACTGGTGGGAAGTGCTGGGTACGCTCAAATGGGGCATCGTCTGTGAAGCCATGGCGCATGCCTGGCTCAGCGGCCGCGAGCGCGACGTCGAGAAAGCCGCCATTGGCCGCCGTGCGTCGGAGGTCGAGTCCGACCTGCTGGCGCTGCTCGTGCCCGAGGAGGCCATCTGATGCAGGATCGTCCCGACGTCATTGAACTGCTGGAGGCCGTCGCCGCCTTCCTGCGCGAGCAGGTGGTACCGGCCACCGAGGGCCGGGTGGCCTTCCACGCACGCGTGGCCGCGAACACCCTCGACATCGTCCGGCGCGAAGTGCAGCTCGGTCCGCAGGCGCAGGCGCGCGAAGCGACGCGGCTGCATGAGCTGCTGGGATCCGATGTGCCCGCCGACTTGGCGGCGGCCAACCGATTGCTCTGCGATCGCATCGCCGCCGGCCGGCTCGGTCCCGAAACCCCGGGCCTGGTCGCCCACCTGCGCCAGACCACACGCGACAAACTTGCCATCAACCAGCCCGGCTATGCCGCCGGCACGAAGGAAGACTGACCCATGGATTTCGACCTGCCCCGCGACCTCGTCGACTACCTGAACGAACTTGACGCCTTCATCGACCGCGAGATCGCACCGCTGCAGGCGCAGGACGACAACGAGCGTTTCTTCGACCACCGCCGCGAATGGGCGCGCACCGATTTCGACAACGGCGGCCTGCCGCGTCCCGAATGGGAAGCCCTGCTGGCCGAAGCGCGTCGCCGTGCCGACCGCGCGGGCCATCTGCGCTTCGGGCTACCGGGCGAGTTCGGCGGCCGCAACGGCAGCAACCTCTGGATGGCCGTGATACGCGAGCACTTCGCCGCGCGCGGCCTGGGCCTGCACAACGACCTGCAGAACGAACACTCCATCGTCGCCAACAACCCCTTCGTGCTGGCCATCCGCGACTTCGGCACGCCCGCGCAGTGCGACGAATTCATCCAGGGCATGCTCGACGAGCGCTTGCACCTCGCCTTCGGCCTGACCGAGCCCGGCCACGGCTCCGACGCCACCCACATGGAGACGCGTGCCGTGCCCGAGGTGCGCAACGGCCGCGCGGGCTTTCGCATCGACGGCGAGAAGATGTGGGCCACCGGCATGCACACCGCCACCCATTGCGTGGTGTTCGCGCGCACCAGCGGCCGCGATGGCGATGCGCGCGGCATCAGCGCGCTGCTGGTGCCGGCCCAGGCCGCGGGCCTCAAGATCGAGGAATACCTCTGGACCTTCAACATGCCCACTGACCATCCGCGCGTGAGCTTCACGAACGTGTGGGTGCCCGAGGACGCCGTGCTCGGCCCGCTCGACGGCGGCCTGGCCATCGCCCAGCATTTCGTGCACGAGAACCGCATCCGTCAGGCCGCGTCGAGCCTTGGCGCGGCCGACTACTGCGTGCGCGAGAGCGTGAAGTACGCGCGCGAGCGCAAGCCCTTCGGCGAGGAACTGGCGCGCAATCAAGGCATCCAGTTTCCGCTGGTCGAGCTGGCCACGCAGATCGAGATGCTGCGCCTGCTGATCCGCAAGACCGCGTGGCAGATGGACCAGATGCCCAAGCCGCAGGTCGAGAAGCAGCTTTCCGACAAGGTCTCGATGTGCAACTACTGGGCCAACCGCCTGGTGTGCGAGGCTGCCGACCGTGCGATGCAGGTGCACGGCGGGATCGGCTACTCGCGCCACAAGCCCTTCGAGCACATCTACCGCCACCACCGCCGCTACCGCATCACCGAGGGCTCCGAGGAGATCCAGATGCGCAAGGTGGCGGGCCACCTTTTCGGCTACATGGGGCCCAACCGCGTCGCCACTGCCGACTGAACTGTTTCTCCGACGACCGACCACGACCGCCATGAGGGCGTGGCACTCGCCGGGGTAGCCCATCGGCAGGGCCCTCCTGTCAGGCCACTTTCCGCTCGCGCCCTTGCCAGTGCCGCTCACGCAGCTTGTACTTCAGTATCTTGCCCGCCGGCGACAGCGGCATCTCTTCGAGGAACTCCACGCTGCGCGGGCACTTGTAGCCCGCGATCAGGGTCTTGCAGTGAGCCATCAGCGCCTCGGCGCTCAGGGTTTCGCCAGCGCGCAGCACCAACACCGCGTGCACACGCTCGCCCCACTTGTCATCGGGCACGCCAACCACGGCGCACGCCGAGACCTGCGGAAGCTGCGCGATCGCGTTCTCGACCTCGGCCGAGTAGATGTTTTCGCCGCCGCTCACGACCATGTCCTTGAGCCGATCCACGACGTAGACGAAACCGTCGGTATCCATGCAACCGCCATCGCCGGTGTGCATCCATCCGTCGCGCAGCACCTCGGCGGTCTGCGCGGGCTTGTTCCAATAGCCGGCCATCACCATCGGTCCGCGCACGGCGATCTCGCCGACAGCGCCGTTCGGCACGGGACGGCCTTCGACATCGACGATCCGAAGTTCTGCGATGGGCACGGGCCTCCCGGCCGAGCGCCGGCGGCCCGACGGCTGGTCGAGGCGGTGGCACCACGTGGGCAGCACCGTGACCACGGGCGACAGCTCGGTCATGCCGTAGAGCTGGCAGAAGCCGGCACGCGGCAGCTTCTCGATGGCTTGCAGCAGCAAGGTGTCGTCGATGGGGGCCGCGCCGTACAGCACCAGCTGCAGGCTGGAGGTGTCGAATTCGGAGAAGCGCGGGTGCTCGATGAGCCGCTTGATCATGGTGGGCACCATGAAGGTCTCGCTGGCGCGCTCGTTCTGAATCGCCTCCAGCACCTTTACTTCGTCGAAGGCGGGGATGATGACCTGGGTGCACAGTCGCATCATCAGCTGCAGCGTGAGGCCGGCGCCGCCCACATGGAACATGGGCGCCATGTTCAGGCCGACGGATTCGGCCGGGCGCGTGGCGGCCATGTTGGTCGAGAGCTGGCCGGCGTAGAGATTGCCATGCGTGAGCATCACGCCCTTGGGCAGGCCGGTGGTGCCGCCGGTGTACATCACCGCGGCCAGGTCGGCGCCGCTGCGCCTGGCGTCGGACACGGGCTGCGCCTGTGCCATCAGCGCTTCGGCGTCGGCCATGCCTTCCGGCGCGGGGCCATCGCCGAAGTGCAACAGGTGCTTCATCGAGCGAGACAGTTCGCGCTGCTGCTGCGCGACGGCGCCGAAGTGCGCATCGGACAGCAGGATGCGGGTGTCGCAATCGTCCAGCGAGTACGCAATCTCGCGCGCACTCCATCGGATGTTGACCGGGTTGATCACGCCTCCCGCCCACCAGGTGGCGTAGAGGTATTCCACATAGCGGTCGGAATTCAGGGCCAGCAGGCCCACGCGGTCGCCCGGCTGCAGGCCGAGCGATCGCAGCACGGCCGCGAGCCGCGCCACGCGGTCAGCGACCTGGGCGAAGGTGTGTCGGCGCTCGCCGCACACGAGGGCGGTGGCGTTCGGGCGTTCCTGCAAGGCCTTGTGCAAGGGCTGGGTGAGGTCCATGGACAGCGTGTCTCCGTCGAATCGTCGTTGTCTGCCAAGTATGAGGCGGACGCGGCCGGCCTGGATCGTCGGAAGCGACGAGAACGGATGGCCTCTCGCTCGGGCGCGCTCAACCGTCCGTTCCGACGATGGGATGTGCGAGCGAAGCTACCTAACATCCGGCACGAACGCCGAACGAGACCCAGCGAGAGGTCCGTCGGCAGCCGCTTCCCTTGAGAACAACCGAGACAACACCATGACATGTGCCACCCTTTTGACCCACCACGCCTCGCGACGCCGCCTTCTGAGCGCCGGCATTGCGGCAACGCTCGGGCTCGCCGCCGCCTTCACGGCCCAGGCCGAAAAACGCTATGACACGGGCGCGAGCGACACCGAAATCAAGCTCGGTCACGTCATGGCTTATTCCGGGCCCGGCTCGTCCTACGGCACCATCGGGAGGGCGGAAGCCGCCTACTTTGCCAAGGTGAACGCCGAAGGCGGCATCAACGGGCGCAAGATCAATTTCATCTCGCTCGATGACGCCTTCAACCCCGCGCAAACGGTGGAGCAGACGCGCAAGCTGGTCGAACGCGACGAGGTGCTCGCGATGTTCGCCGTGCCGGGCACGCCGAACAACCTGGCGATCCAGCGCTACTTGAACGCGAAGAAGGTGCCGCAGCTCTTCATCGCCTCCGGYGCCACGCGCTTCGGCGACCCCAAGGCCTTCCCCTGGACCATGGGCTGGCAGCCCACCTATCTGACCGAAGGCAAGATCTACGCGCAACACATCTTGAGCGCCAATCCCAACGCGAAGATCGCCGTTCTGACGCTGAACGACGACTCCGGCAGGGAATTCCTCAAGGGCCTCACCGACGTGCTGGGCGACAAGGCCAAGACCATGATCGTCGCGCAGACCACCTATGAGATGTCC
>NZ_JBFUCI010000388.1:0-6205 GCF_056405335.1 Variovorax sp. P1_H12_2 | reverse complement strand
AGCCCGACCGTCGCCAGCGCGCAGGCGCGCATCGGCGAAGCCCGCGCCGCGCGCGTCGCGGCCGGCGCGGCGCTGGTGCCGAACCTCAACGGCTCGCTGTCGGCCAGCCGCGGCAATTCGCCGACTTCGGGCTTCTCGACCGGCGCCACCAGCGGCACCAGCACCGACATCCCCCCGATCACCACGCAGCAGGCCGGCCTGCAGTCGAGCTGGGAGATCGACCTGTTCGGCGGCCTGCGCGCCAGCCGCGACGCCACCCAGTCGCGCTACGCGGGCGCCGACGCGCGCTGGCACGACGCGCGGGTGTCGGTGGCGGCCGAGACCGCCAACGCGTACCTGGCCGAGCGGGCCTGCCGGCGCCAGCTGGTGGTGTCGACCTCCGACGCGCAATCGCGCGCCGAGTCCGCGCGCCTGACCGAGTTGTCCGCGCAGGCCGGATTCACGGCGCCCGCCGATGCCGCGCTGGCTCGCGCCAGCGCCGCCGAGGCGGCAGGCAGGCTGACCCAGCAGCGGGCGCTGTGCAGCGTGCAGCAGCAGGCGCTGGTGGCGCTGACCGGCATCGAGGGAACGGTGCTGGCGCCCAAGCTGGCCGCTGCCCCGATCGATGTCACGTTGCCCGCGGTGCAGGCGGTCTACAGCGTGCCGGCCGAGGCGCTGGCGCAGCGGCCGGACGTCTACGCGGCCGAACTCGACGTCGCCGTGGCCAGCGCCGAGGCCGGCGCGGCGCTGGCCCAGCGCTTCCCGCGCCTGTCGCTCCAGGGATCGATCGCCGTGCTGAAGGTGCGCGGCGGCGGGTTCAGCGAAACCCTGGACACCTGGACCCTCGGTCCGCTGGCGCTCAACGTTCCAATCTTCGACGGCGGCACGCTGGCGGCGAACTACGACGCCGCCAAGGGCCGCTACGACGAATCCGTGGCGCTCTACCGCGCCAACGTGCGCCGCGCGGTGAGCGAAGTCGAACAGGCACTGATCAACCTGCAGAGCACCAACGACCGTGCGGCCGATGCCGACACCRCGGTGCGCAACTACCAGATCTCCTTCGACGCCACCCAGGCCCGCTACACCACCGGCCTCGCGAGCCTGTTCGATCTCGAGGATGCGAGGCGCACGCTGTTCGTCTCGCAGACCGCCCGCGTCGCATTGCAGCGCGAGCGCGCCGAAGCCTGGGTCTCGCTCTACCGCGCCATGGGCGGCGGCTGGACGCGGCCCGAATCCCTGGCCTCCACGGCCCCAGCCTCCGCACCGTCGCCATGAAAAGAATGAAGCGTTCCACCCTCCTCGCCGTGCTGGCTGCCGTGCTGGTCCTGGCCGCCGGCGCCTTCTGGCTGCTGCGGGCCAAGCCGGCCGCCGCGCCCGAGAAAAAGCCCGAAGCCGCCGCCCGCCCCTCGCTGACCGTCACGGTCGCCAGGCCCGAGACCAGCGAACTGACCGTCACGCTGGCCGCCAACGGCAATGTCGCCGCCTGGCAGGAGGCCAGCATCGGCTCCGAATCGAACGGCCTCAAGCTGGCCGAGGTGCGCGTCAACGTCGGCGACGTGGTGAAGAAGGGCCAGGTGCTGGCCACCTTCTCGGCCGAGTCGGTGCAGGCCGACGTGGCGCAGGCCAGGGCCTCCCTGGCCGAGGCCCGCGCCACCGCCGCCGATGCCACCGGCACCGCCGCGCGGGCCCGCACGCTGCAGGCCACCGGCGCGATGAGCCAGCAGCAGATCAACCAGTACCAGACCGCCGAGCAGACCGCCAAGGCGCGGGTCGAGGCGGCCGAGGCGGTGCTGGCCGCGCAACAGGTGCGCGGCCGCAACACGCAGGTGCTGGCGCCCGACGACGGCGTGATCTCTGCCCGCACCGCCACCGTCGGCAGCGTCGTCAATGCCGGCACCGAGCTGTTCCGCATGGTCCGCCAGGGCCGGCTCGAGTGGCGCGCCGAGGTCACCTCGTCCGAGCTCGGCCGCATCGCGGCCGGCACGCCCGCGGTGATCACCAGCGCCGGCGGCGCCCAGGTCAGCGGCAAGGTGCGCAGCGTGGCGCCGACGGTCGACCCGCAGACCCGCGCGGCGCTGGTCTATGTCGACATCCCGAACGTGCTGCAGAACACCGGGCTCAAGGCCGGCATGTTCGCGCGCGGCGATTTCCAGCTCGGGCGCACCAGCGCGCTGACCGTGCCGCAGGCCTCGGTGGTGCCGCGCGACGGCTTCAACTACCTGCTGCTGCTGCAACCCGACCACCGGGTCGCGCAGCTCAAGGTCGAGACCGGCCGCCGGGTCGGCGACCGGGTCGAGATCACGACCCCGCTGCCGGCCGATGCGCGTGTCGTGGTCCAGGGCGCCGGCTTCCTGAACGACGGCGACCTGGTGCGGGTGGTCGATGCGCCCGCGGCCGCCAAACCCGCCGTCGAGGCCATCAAGTAAGGAGCAGCGCCCATGAACGTCTCGGCCTGGTCCATCCGCAACCCGATCCCGGCGGTGATGCTGTTCGTGCTGCTGAGCTTCGCAGGGCTGCTGTCCTTCAATGCGATGAAGGTGCAGAACTTCCCCGACATCGACCTGCCGACCGTCACGGTGTCGGCGGCGCTGCCGGGTGCCGCGCCCTCACAGCTCGAGAACGACGTCGCGCGCAAGCTCGAGAACGCGATCGCCACCATCCAGGGCCTCAAGCACATCACGACCAAGGTGCAGGACGGCGCGGCGACGCTGATCGTCGAGTTCCGGCTCGAGAAGCCGGTGCAGGAGGCGGTCGACGACGTGCGCTCCGCGGTGCAGCGGGTGCGCTCCGACCTGCCGGCCGATGTGCGCGATCCGGTCGTCACCAAGCTCGACTTCGCGGCCCAGCCGGTGCTGGCCTTCACCATCGCGTCCTCGAAGATGGACGACGAGGCGCTCTCGTGGTTCGTCGACAACGATGTCACCAAGAAACTGCTGGCGCTGCCCGGCGTCGGCGCGGTGAACCGCGTCGGCGGCGTCACGCGCCAGGTGCATGTCGACCTCGACCCGGCCAAGCTGCAGGCGCTGGGCGCCACCGCGGCCGACCTCTCGCGCCAGCTGCGGCTGGTGCAGACCGAGAGCGCGGGCGGCCGCACCGATGTCGGCGGCAGCGAGCAGCCGGTGCGCACGCTGGCCACGGTGCAGTCGGCCGACCAGCTGAACGCCATGCAGATCGCGCTGCCCGACGGCCGTCGCATCCGCCTCGACGAGGTGGCCCGCATCCGCGACACCATCGCCGAGCCGCGCGCCGCCGCCCTGCTCGACGGCCGGCCGGTGGTCGGCTTCGAGGTGGCGCGCAGCCGCGGCGCCAGCGAGGTCGAGGTCGGCGCCGCGATCCAGAAGGCGCTGGCCGAGATGCGCGCGCAGCGGCCGGACATCGAGCTCACCGAGGCCTTCAACTTCGTCGCCCCGGTCGAGGAGGAATACCGGGGCTCGCTGAACCTGCTCTACGAAGGCGCGATCCTGGCCGTGATCGTGGTCTGGCTGTTCCTGCGCGACTGGCGCGCCACCTTCGTCTCGGCGGTGGCGCTGCCGATGTCGGTGATCCCGGCCTTCGCCGGCATGTACCTGCTGGGCTTCTCGGTCAACGTGATCTCGCTGCTCGCGCTCTCGCTGGTGGTCGGGATCCTGGTCGACGACGCGATCGTGGAGGTCGAGAACATCGTGCGCCACCTGCGCATGGGCAAGTCGCCCTACCAGGCCGCGATGGAGGCGGCCGACGAGATCGGACTGGCGGTGATCGCCACCACCTTCACCCTGATCGCGGTGTTCCTGCCGACCGCCTTCATGAGCGGCGTGGCCGGCAAGTTCTTCAAGCAGTTCGGCTGGACCGCGTCGCTGGCGGTCTTCGCCTCGCTGGTGGTGGCACGGATGCTGACGCCGATGATGGCGGCCTACATCCTGAAGCCGATCGTCGACGCCGAGAAGGAGCCGCGCTGGCTCTCGATCTACATGCGGATGGCCGAGTGGTGCCTGAAGCACCGCTTCACGACCATGGTGCTGGCCACCCTGTTCTTCTTCGGCTCGGTGGCGATGATCCCGCTGCTCAAGACCGGCTTCATCCCGCCGGACGACAACTCGCAGACCCAGGTCTACCTGTCGCTGGCGCCCGGCGCCACGCTGGCCCAGACCACGGCCGCGGCCGAGGAAACGCGCCGCCGCGTGATGGCGATCGACCACGTGTGCAGCGTCTACACCACGGTCGGCGGCGGCAGCGCGGGCGGCGACCCCTTCGCCAACTTCGGCACGCCCGAAACGCGCAAGGCGACCCTCACGATCCAGCTCGACCCGCGCGGCGACCGGCCGCGCAAGCAGGTGATCGAGAACCAGATCCGCGCCGCGCTCGAAACCCTGCCCGGCGTGCGCAGCACGGTCGGCCTCGGCGGCTCGGGCGAGAAGTACATCCTGGCGCTGAGCGGCGACGACGCGGCCGCGCTGACCACCGCGGCCCGCGCCGTGGAGCGCGACCTGCGCACCATCCCGGGCCTGGGGAACATCACCTCGACCGCGAGCCTGATCCGGCCCGAGATCGCGGTGCGGCCCGACTTCGCGCGCGCCGCCGACCTCGGCGTGACGAGTTCCGCGATCGCCGAGACGCTGCGCGTCGCCACCCTCGGCGACTACGACCAGAACCTGCCCAAGCTCAACCTGGCGCAGCGCCAAGTGCCGATCGTGGTCAAGCTGGAGGATTCGGCGCGCCAGAATCTCGCGCTGCTCGAACGCCTGGCTGTACCCGGCGCGCGCGGCCCCGTGATGCTGGGCCAGGTGGCCGCGCTCACGGTCGAGGGCGGCCCGGCCGTGATCGACCGCTATGATCGTTCGCGCAACGTCAACTTCGAGATCGAGCTGTCGGGCGTCGGCCTTGGCGACGCCAAGGACGCGGCGATGAAGCTGCCCTCGATCCGCAGCCTGCCGCCCGGCGTGCGGGTGGCCGAAGTCGGCGACGCCGAGGTCATGACCGAGCTGTTCGCGAGCTTCGGGCTGGCGATGCTGACCGGCGTGCTGTGCATCTACATCGTGCTGGTGCTGCTGTTCAAGGACTTCCTGCATCCGATCACGATCCTGTGCGCGCTGCCGCTGGCGCTCGGCGGCGCCTTCGTCGGCCTGCTGATCGGGCAGAAGGCGCTGTCGATGCCCTCGCTGATCGGGCTCATCATGCTGATGGGCATCGCGACCAAGAACTCGATCCTGCTGGTGGAGTACGCGATCGTGGCGCGCCGCGAGCACGGCCTCTCGCGCTGGGACGCGCTGCGCGACGCCTGCCACAAGCGGGCCCGGCCGATCATCATGACCACCCTGGCGATGGGCGCCGGCATGCTGCCGATCGCGGTCGGGTTCGGTACGGCCGACTCGAGCTTCCGCTCGCCGATGGCGATGGCGGTGATC
Organism: Variovorax sp. P1_H12_2; assembly: GCF_056405335.1. Classification (NCBI taxonomy): domain Bacteria; kingdom Pseudomonadati; phylum Pseudomonadota; class Betaproteobacteria; order Burkholderiales; family Comamonadaceae; genus Variovorax; species Variovorax sp. P1_H12_2. Next base: position 842 of record NZ_JBFUCI010000388.1, on the reverse strand, counting down.
GGCGGACTGATCACCTCGACCGTGCTGAGCCTGCTGGTGGTGCCGGCGGTGTTCACCTATGTCGACGATGTCGAGGGCTGGATCCGGCGCACCGTGCGGCGTCTGCGCGGCAAGCCGGCGGCGCCCGAGGCGAAGCCGGACGCGGTGCACGGCGCGTAGACTCTGCACCGTCCACCGTCGGAGCCACCCCATGACTCGAACCGTTTTCCGTGCCGCCATGTGCGGCGCGTTGCTGGCCACCGCGCTCGGCGCCGCCGCCCAGGCGCCGACCAATCTGCAGCAGGCCCAGGAGCGCCATGAGCGCCAGTTGGCCGTGTGCAACAGCGGCAAGCTGGCGGCGCCCGAGCGCGAGGCCTGCGTGCGCGATGCCGGTGCCGCGCTGGACCGCGCGCGCGGCGGGCCGCCGGCCAACGTCACGACGCGCACGCCCGACCGCCGTGCCACGGTGGTCACGCCGGCCGGCGAGCCGGTGCCGGGCGCGACCGAGACGGTGCGCTCGCAGCGCTCGACCACCGTGGTGCCGGTCGACCCGCCGTCGCGCTGAGAACCCGCATAATCGCGCCCATGCCCGCCCTTCGCCACGCCCGCCTTCTCGCCAGCTTCGTGCTGGTGTGGTTCGCGCTGTCGCTCGGCGTCGCGGTGGCGTCGCCGCTGGTGCAGCCCAAGCCGATGGAAATCGTCTGCTCGGCCGCCGGCGCCTCCATGCTGGTGGTGCTGACCGACGACGGCGCGCAGGCGCCCGCTGCCGGCCACCTGGACTGCCCGCTGTGCCTGCCGACCGGCGCACCGCCGCCGGCCCTGCCGCTGGCCGAGTTGCCGACAGCCCAGCCCCTGGGCCATGC
>NZ_JBFUCI010000387.1:0-6210 GCF_056405335.1 Variovorax sp. P1_H12_2 | reverse complement strand
GTGCTGCACACCTACGCCACCGCACTGCCGGATTCGTTCGACTGCTCTTCGCGCGACACGATCCTGCCGGTCGTGCCGATGTTCCACGTCAACGCCTGGGGCCTGCCCTATGTGGCTTGCATGGTGGGTGCCAAGCTTGTGTTCCCCGGCCCATGGATGGATGGCAAGTCGCTGCACGACCTGTTCGAGTCCGAAGGAGTGACCATGTCCGCAGGCGTGCCGACCGTGTGGCAGGGATTGCTGGCGCATGTCGAAGCCAACGACCTGAAGTTCAGCACCATGAAGCGCACCGTGATCGGCGGATCGACCTGCCCGCCGGCCATGATGGACGCCTTCGAGGACACGTACGGCGTTCAGGTGATCCACGCCTGGGGCATGACCGAGCTGAGCCCGATGGGCGCGTTGGGCAAGCTCAAGGGCAAGCATGCGGGCCTGGACGCGGTGCAACGCCGGGCGCTGCAAGCGAAGCAGGGACGGTCGCCGTACGGCATCGACATGAAGATCGTGGACGAGCATGGCGGCGAACTCCCGCGCGACGGCCTGACTTCGGGCGAGCTGATGGTGCGCGGTCCCTGGGTCATTGCCGCCTACTTCAAGAGCGAGGGCGGCGATCCGCTCACGTATTTCGGAGATGAGGGCTGGTTCCCGACCGGCGACGTCGCGACGATCGATGCCGACGGGTTCATGCAGATCACCGACCGCAGCAAGGATGTCATCAAGTCCGGCGGCGAGTGGATCGGCTCGATCGACCTCGAAAACATCGCGATGGCCCACCCGGCGGTGGCGATGGCCGCGTGCATCGGTGTCGCGCACCCGAGGTGGGACGAGCGCCCGCTGCTGGTGGTGGCAAAGAAGCCGGGCGCCGAGGTGACGCGCGAGGAACTTCTCGCCTTCTACAACGGAAGGATCGCCAAGTGGTGGACGCCGGACGACGTGGCATTCGTCGACAGCATTCCGCTGGGCGCCACGGGGAAGATGCTGAAGAACCAACTGCGCGAGACGTTCCGCGACTACCGGCTGCCGAACTAGGCGCCACCGGCTCAAAGCCGAACGGCTCAGTTCATTTTTTCGGCGTCACTGCCATACATAGAAGGAGACATTCATGATCATCAAATCCCTGCGGACCGGCTTGGCCGCATGCCTGTGCGCCGTGGCCACCCTCGCGGCCGCCCAAACCTGGCCCGATAGGCCGATCCGCATCGTGGTGCCTGCACCGCCGGGCGGCAGCATTGATGTGATCGCGCGCATCATGGCCGATGCGATGCAGCCCGGTCTCGGCCAGCCGATCATCGTCGACAACAAGCCCGGCGGCATGGGGATGCTCGGCGTCAACGAGTTGCTGGGAGCGCCGCGCGACGGATACACCGTGATGATGCACCTGAACGGCGCCGTGTCCGAGATTCCGCACCTGACCAAGTCGCGGTTCGACCCGTTCAAGGACATCAAGCCGATCGCGGAACTCGCGCGCAGCGGGCTTTTGTTCGTTGGCGGGCCGCAGGTGCCGGCCAACACGCTCARGGAGGTGATCGCCCACGTGAAGGCCAACCCCGGCAAGGTCAGCATCGCGTCGTACAGCACCGGCACGGTGTCGCACACGCTGGGCGTTGAGCTCAACGCGCTGGCCGGACTCGACATGCAGCACGTGGGCTACAAGGGCGCCGCCCCGGCGCTGCAGGACGTCATGGCCGGACATGTGCCGCTGATGTTCGACGGCCCCGGAACATCGGTGCCGATGGTCAAGGCCGGCAAAGTCAAGGCCTTCGCGGTCACCTCGTCGCAGCGCATGCCCGCGCTGCCCGACGTGCCGACCTTCGCCGAGCAGGGCTTCCCCGCCATGACGCAAGATGTCTGGGTCGGCCTGTGGGTCGCGAACGGCGTGCCGGCCGCTGTGCAGGACCGACTGCGCGAGGCAGCGCTCAAGGCCCTGCAGCAGCCCGCGGTGCGCGGACGCCTGAGCGGCTTGGGCATGGAGCCCGGTCAGCCCGCGACTCCTGACGAGTTGGCGAAGTCGCTGCGCGTCGCTCACGAGCGCCAAGGCGCGCTCCTGAAATCGATCAATTTCAAACCGGATTGAACCCGCATTGGAAACACGCATGAGGCGGCTTGATCGCGGCGCACTGGGGGTGGAAGGCCGCGGTTGGCGTGGTCGGATTTCGCCTGCGGCGGCGTCAGACGCCGCCCTTCGAGGCCTCATCGCCACGACCACCGAGGCCCAGAAGAACAGCCTGTTCCAGATGATCCCGATGATCCCGATGGGCCGCCTCGGTACGCCGCAGGAATACGCCTCGCTCGCCGTGTACCTGGCGTCGGATGAGCACTATCTCGCCGGCCAGGTGATCAGCCCGAACGGCGGCATGGTGATGTGATGGCCCCGTGGATTCCCCTGATCGTGCTGAGCGAACTGCCCGAGGGCAAGGGCCGGCGGGTCTGCAAGGCCGGGCTCGACCTGGCGTTGTTCAGGTCGGCGCAGACGCTTCGGCCTCTGACGTAGTGGAGCGTGCGGTGAGGGTCCGCTCGCTACAGGAGGCGCACATTGGCCCTGAACTTGGCGGTGCATGCGATCAGGCAACCCCATTGCAGTCGGTGGTGGGTGACTGCTCATGGCCGGGACCGGCTGTTGGCCGCATTCTGGCCTTTCCATGGCCGGCGTGGCGTGCGCCGTGCGGCCGCGGGCGTGCCGGCACCGCCGCTGATCGTTCTCCGCTGCCTCGCCCCCTCGCCTGGCGTCGTACTTCCGGCAGCAGCCAGTGGAACCCGCTGCAGGCGAGCCGGTCCACCCCACCAGGCTAGCGCGGCGGCGCGGGTGGCCCCGCAAGTTCAGTGGCGCGTTCTCGCAGGTCCAGTGTCATTCCGCAGCAGTGGCCCTTATTGCCAAGGCAACGTCCAGTGACGCAAAAGGCAAAGTCCGGTGACGTTCCGCAGTCCAGCGACAGCCCGAACGGATCAAGAGCTACTTCCAGCATGAGCCGGTTCGATATGCCGCTTGATTCAAGTTGGTTCATGCCGGCTCAATATTGTTCTGTCATCGGCGCCAAGTGGATCGAGCGCGAGGACCGTCTGCCGGAAGACCCGCCCGAGGACTTCGACCCCGAGTTCCCCGCCGCACCCTACGACGACGAAGCCGACGCCCACAAGTGCGAGCGCGACCGCGAGGCGAGCTGACCGCCGCGCGGCATACTCGACGTTTTCAGGGCTAGGAAGGGCCAAGATGATTGACGCCAAGAACGAGAAGCTGCAGCCGATCGACGGCCGACTGCCGATCAAGGTCGCGGACTGGTTCGCACGCCGGGCGAAAGCGCCGGGCCACACCGCCTACAGCCGCATTCACCCCGAGGCGCCCTGGTCGCCAATTCTTGACGCAGCCGAAGCGACYGAAGACCTCGTTCCGGGAGTGTTGCGGATGTTCGAACTCAAGCTGCTGCCTCACGTGACGCTTAAGGTTCCCGGCGAGAATCTGGTCTACATCAATCCGGAAGTCCACGCAAGGCTCACAGGAAGCGGCCCGGCGTAGGCACCACCAGCGCCCCCAAGACAAGCCCGCCGCGCGCGGGCTTTTTCACGCCTGCCTACAGGCGCGGACGCGAAGCGTCATAGGCCGCCTCAGATCGGCATCTCGATTAGCATTGCTCCATGAGCCTCCAGATCGAACCGCTTCCTGACGAGCGCATTCGCGCTGAAATTGGCAAGCTCATGGCACAGACCGTGCGGCTTGCAGATGAGCAAGCGAAATCCAACATTGGCGAGACCGCGTGGCTCCCGCTCGTCGCCATCATGGCGGCGGCAGGGGTTGGCGCTGCGCTGGCAATTCTCCTGTCCCGCCTCTGCGGCGGCTGAGCTTCTTGCCGCACCGCCGCAGAATGCGATGTGCACCAGGGAAATCGATGCCATCCGCACCGATGCCGCCTATCGCCGCAGGCGCAATCATCACGGGAGTGCTCTTCGCGCTTGCTAACCTACGCTAACGTTCGCGCGGATATCGCAGGCGGCAACGCGCTGCGATATCCGCTGCTCGATGGGGAGGCGTCTTTCGTGGCGCGCGACGCGCTACCGCTTCGGGCGCGGCTTCGGCGCCCCAGTATTGGGGGCGGCAGTTGATCGGACACAGGCCGAGCCAGCAGCCACGCGTCCAGTTCGCACCGCAGCCATGCCACTCTCTTTTCGGCGAGCTGGCGCGGCTGGGGGTGTTGTGGCCGATCCGAAGCGGCGCCGAACCTTGACCTCGTGAACGTGAGCAAATCCCCGCGCCTCCGAGTTGCCGCGCAATGCGAGCAAGCGCAGTCGACTGGCTCGGTTGATCAGTTCTTCATCTTCGAGATTTCCTGGCTCCGTCATGCTCATTCCTCCTGCTCGGTCATGGTGGGGCTCCTGGGGCGTCAGGCTATCCGGCGCGCGATTCGCAGTACCAAGTCTGGTGCACGAACTTCCCATGCTCATGCTCGATCCCYGAGAAGCTGATSGTGTCGGAGGCGCAAGCTACCAAGGTCGGCGCCCACAAGATGCCAAACGCTGGYTGCCTCTGGCCSGGGACTGACACGTAGAGGCCGAGSCGGGTCCGCCCCATCTTGTGGTCGAGCACCAGCATGCCGCGSGCCCAYTCCTGATCGGCGAACTCCCGATCGCTCAACTTTTTGCCGCCCCGGTAGCGCCGCTTCATCCYGACYCKCATACTGGATAAGCATACAGTCTTTTGCTATGCTGGAGGAATGGAACGCGACGACTGGATTGCAGTCTGTGCCCACCAGCTGCATCGCCAATGGCGGACTGTGGACCCCGATCAACTCGATGAGCTGGCGGCCGATCTGTGGCGCGACGAGCGATTGCGATCGCTGGCGCCGGCGCAGGCCGCCGAGGTCTGGCTGCGACCACTGGCGATGTCGACGCGGCCGCCTGGGTCGGGGTAAGCTCCGTCGCCCGTTGTCAGCCAGTTGCAGCAATTCCCGTACAAGCGCTGCACGTCCGCTTTGAGACGCATAGCCGTCTTTTTGCCCGAAAGGGCAGATGTGTTCGAGGTCGCGTCAGTACTGTCATCCCAAGTACCTGCGAGCGTTGCGTGTAAGCTGCACCCCAAACCCAAACTCCCGGAACATGAAGCGCATCCACRCCCTCGCGGCCACTGCCGCATTCAGTCTCCTCGCGCTCATGTCCTCGGAGGCGTCTGCGGTCGCCTGCGCGGCTGGTGTCTATCGTGCGGGTTGCGTCGGCCCTAATGGGGCGGTGGCGGCCAAGAAGGCGCCTGTTGTCGTGCGCCCCGCTCCGGTGACATGCGCTCGCGGTGTCTATCGTGCAGGTTGCGTCGGGCCGCATGGCGCGGCCGTCGTTCGCCGCTGAACGCAGCCCCGCACGGCGCACGAGATGCGCCGCTCACTGCGGTCTTCCGTGAACTGGAACAATTGCTGACATGGCCTGCGTGGGCGAACCGATGACCGGCCGGTCGGACTCCACGGGCCGAATCTTGTGCCAACGCTTCTCCCTGTACTCGCACCGTGGCCATGTTCGCGGGCATTCTTCCACAACCTCAACGCAGGATTTTAATGAACCCCTCGACCTCCCGGCGCATGGCATTGGCCGCGCTTCTCAGTGCTGCCGCGCTCGTCGCCGCCTGCGCTTCAAAGTCTGATCCGGTCTCCCAGGCCGCCAAGCGCGATGTGGCGGCGGGCGTGCCTGCGCCCGGGCTTGAAGAGACCAAGGCCATAGCCGAAGAAGGCTTCATCTACGGCCTGCCGCTGGTCATGAACTACGCCGTGATGAACGAGTTTGCGGTGGACACCAAGTCCAGCCAGTTCAAGGCGCCGTTCAACAAGATCAACAACCAGCACCACGTTGCCACCTACSAGGATACGGCGATCGTCACGCCCAACAGCGACACGCCCTATTCCTTTGTCTGGATGGAYCTGCGCGCAGAGCCGATGGTGATTTCGGTCCCCGCCGTGGAGAARCAGCGCTACTACGCCGTGCAGCTCATCGACGGMAATACCTACAACTACGGCTACATCGGCAGCCGCGCCACCGGTAGCGAGCCAGGCAACTACATGGTGGTTGGCCCTGACTGGAAGGGCGACATGCCCGCTGGCATCAAGAAGGTCTTCACGTCGACGACCCCGTTTTCGCTTTCTCTTTTCCGCACCCAACTCTTCAACCCCAAGGACATCTCGAACGTCGAGAAGGTGCAGGCGGGCTACAAGGCGCAGCCGCTTTCCGCGTTTCTGAAGC
>NZ_JBFUCI010000386.1:0-6239 GCF_056405335.1 Variovorax sp. P1_H12_2 | reverse complement strand
GCCCAAGGCCGACCGCGGGCGGCGCGGCGGTTGAGCGGCGGGCAGCGCCTCCCTGCCAAGGCGATCCGCGGGGTGCTTCGGCTCAGGGCTGCTGCTGCGCCGCAGCGGCCGGTCGCGCCGCGTCGCCCTCGATCCGCATCCGCGGCAGGAACTGCGGGTACTCGCGCTGCATGAAATCGATCAGCCCCTCGCGCACCGTGCAGCGCAGGTCGAAGGCCAGCGCCGACGACGCCGCGGTGCACAGCACCCGGATCTGCATCGTGCGCTCGGTGGTGTCGGTCACGCGCAGGTTGAAGAAGCGGCCGTCCCATTCGGGCGCGGCTTTCACGATGCGCTCGACCTCGGCCCGCAGTGGCGCCAGCGGCATGCCGTAGTCGGCGAAGACGAAGACCGAGCCGAGCAGCTGGGAGTCGTGGCGGGTCCAGTTCTGGAACGGCTTCTCGATGAAGTAGGTGAGCGGCAGGATGAGCCGCCGGTCGTCCCAGATCCGCAGCACCACGAAGGTCCCGGTGATCTCTTCGACCCGTCCCCATTCGCCCTCGACCACCAGCACGTCGTCGAGCCGGATTGGCTGCGCCAGCGCGATCTGCAGCCCGGCGATCAGGTTGCTGAACACCGGCTTGGCCGCCAGGCCGGCGACGATGCCGATCACGCCGGCCGAGGCCAGCAGGCTGGCGCCGACCTGGCGCGCCCCCGGGAAGGTCATGAGCATGAGCGCGGCGCCCGCCACCAGCAGCACCGAGTTGGCGGTGCGCGCCAGCACCCGCGCCTGGGTCAGCACGCGGCGGGCCTGCAGGTTGTCCCGGATGTCCGAGGGATGCTGCTTGACCATGCCTTGCGCGAAGCCGCTGACCGCGCTGACCGCGAGCCAGGTCCCCACCGCGATCAGCAGCAGCCCATTCAGATGGCGGACATTGCCGATGAATCGCAGGTCGTCCGGCGCGGCCTGCCAGACCAGCTGCAGCGCGATCAGGGGCAGCACGACCCGGGCCGGCCGCTTGATCGCGAGCAGCATCGCGTGCAGCGCCGGCACCGAACGGGTGACGCGATCGAGCACCAGCCCGGCCACCCGGTGGGCGAGCAGCGCCAGCGGCACGGCGAGCAGCGCGGCCAGAAAGGGGCCGAACCACGGATGGGCGATCAGTGTCTGGATCATCAGGGGGTCTGGGGACTGTGCTCTGAGAGGGGTTGCAGGATGCGTGCCGCATCGTCGCGCAGTTGCGCCGCAATGCCCGTGGCGAGGTCGAGCCGGCGCAGCAGCCACGGCGTGACGTCGTTGTCGAAGGGGTCGGGCAGCGGAACCCGGCCGGCCAGGGTGGTCGCCGGGGCGCTGTCCGGCATCGAGGGGCCTCCGGTCGGTGCCGTGCCGATCATGGCCACGATGCGCTGGGCCGTGCGCGCGAGCGGGCCTTCGATCTCGGCCGGCGTGAGCCGGTCGCGCCGCAGCACCAGCATCGACTTGACGGCGCTCAACTGGGCCAGCAGCTGGTAGCTGTGGGCCTGCAGGTGTTCCAGCGGCTCGAGCGGCGGCTGCACCGCGCGCGGTTCCGACAGCGAGCGCTGCGTGGCCTGCACCAGGGCCGACAGGCTGTCGTAGGCCTCGCGGCGCGCCAGCCGCCATTCGAGTTCGGGGCTGACGCCCACCGAGCGCAACTGGCCCAGCCCTAGCGCGAGCCGCGCATGGCGCGCCTGGGCGCCCAGCACGCGCGCCACCAGGGTCGGGATCTGGCCGCGCTCCCACGACGGCAGCACGTAGCAGAAGGCCCAGGCCAGCGCGGCGCCGATCAGGGTGTCGGCCACGCGTTCGAACAGCGCGAAGGTGGTGCTCATGCCGGTGTTGAGCATGTGCGCCTGAACCAGTCCGAGCACGGTGGCCGCCACCGCGGTGATCAGGTAGCGCCGCACCGCGAAGCCGTGGGCGATCGCCTGGGCCAGCGTCATCCCGGCGAGAAGCGCCAGCGGCGACGGACGCGCCGACAGCAGCGCCACCGCGAAGACGCAGCCCAGCAGCGTGCCGGCCACGCGGCTGTTGCGCCGCTCCAGCGTCTGCGACAGGCTGCCCCGGAGCACGACCACGATGGTCAGCAGGATCCAGTACTCGTGCGAACCCCAGGGCAGCGCAAGCGCGATGCCGTAGCCGGCCGCGATCGCCAGCGCGGCGCGGATGGCGTGGCGCAGCGGCGGCGCGTCCCAGCGCCAGAGCGCGAGAAAGGGCCGCAACGACCATTCGGTCGGGCTCACGAACATCTGCCAGCTGGCCCGCACCACCGCGAGATCGGGCTCGCGGTCGCCGCGGGCGAGGGCTGACAGCCGAAGCACCTCGTCGTTGATGTGGCCGATGCGGCTGGCCAGCCCGCGCGCCAGCATGGCCGGCGTCGGGCCGACGTAGCCGCGCGCCGGCACGGCTTCCGGTTCGAGGTGGATGGCCGTGAGCTCGCGGCGGCGGTCGACCACCACGGGGGGCTGGCGTCCCAGCAGCAACGCATCGGCCAGCGCCGTGGTGTCGTCGGCCAGCGCTTCGAGGATGCGCCGCATTTCGACCAGCGCCGCCGCGTGGCCCGGGTGCGCCTTGAGCGCGTCGAGGTCGAGTTCGCTGGCCAGCAGCAGGTCGCGCAGCTCGAGCACCGTCATCAGCATGCCGGCGAGGCGCTGCCGATACGGCGTGCGCGGCGATTCGAGCACGATGTCGCGCGCCGCCTGCAACTGGTCGGCCAGCGCGGCCTGCTGGCCCAGCAACTGGCCGAGCAGGGAGGCCGGCACTTCGCGGATGTCGCCGGAATCGTCGCGCGGCGTGAACTGGCGGGCCTCGGTGCGCATCAGCGCCGCCAGCGAGAGCAGCAGGTCGGCCATCACCTGCACCCGGTAGCGCGCGTTGAGCGCCAGGTTGGCGAGCACCGCGTAGATCACGTAGAGCCCGGCCCCGAGACCGAAATGCAGCGTGCGCTGCACGGCCTCGGCCATGTCGACGGGCTTCGGCGTCGACATCGAGAAGATCATCGAGAACATCACCGCGATCGCGATCGGGATGCCGCGCTTGCCCCAGGCCATCGCGAGGAAGGCCAGGAAGGTGGCCGGCACCAGCACCAGGCCGAGCCGCAGCGGCGCCGCATGCAGCATCTGCACGAGGAAGAACAGCGGCAGCCCGATCAGCGGCGCCGGCAGCATCTGCAGGAACTTGCCGCGGCGCGGCCCGGGCAGGTCGGGCGGGGCGGTCACGATGACGCCGACCGAGGCGGCGGTGGCCGCGAGGGTGCCCAGCACCAGGTGCACGCCGCCCGAGATCAGCAGCAGCCCGAACGCCACCGACATGCCATTGGCGATGTAGTGGCCCAGCGCCACGCGCATCGCGGCGCGGCTGCGGACGGCGGCCGCGCTCGGCGAGTGCATCACTTCGCGGCGGCGTCGCCTTCGGCGGGCGTGGCGGGCGCCTCGCGGCGGATGCGCGTGAGCTTGCGCGGCGCCGCGGGCACGGCGGCCGCGGCGGCAGCTTCGTCGCCGGACGCCGGCTCACGCGTGGCGTCGATGGTGCTGCGGGCGTAGGTGTCGCCCGCGTGGGCCGAGGGATCGACCGCGCGCACGCGGTCGCTGGCGCGCAGCTTGTCGTCCAGGCCCGCGAACTTGGAGTACTTGGCCAGGAGCGGCACCAGCTGGCCGTAGATGCGCGGGGCGCCGGCCAGGCATTCGCGCTGGTCGAGGAACTCGGGCTCGCCGGTGAAGTTGCCGATCAGGCCGCCGGCCTCGGTGACGATCAAGGAGCCGGCCGCCACGTCCCAGATGTTGAGGCCGGTCTCGAAGAAGGCGTCCGTGAAGCCGGCCGCCACGTAGGCCAGGTCGAGCGCCGCCGCACCGGGGCGGCGCAGGCCGGCCGCGCGCGGCATCAGGTCGGCCATGATGGCCAGGTACTGCTTGAAGTTGTCGCCGGTGCGGAACGGGAAGCCGGTCGAGATCAGGCACTCGGACAGCCGGGTGCGCTTGCTCACGCGCAGGCGGCGGTCGTTCATGAAGGCGCCGCGGCCCTTGGTGGCGGTGAAGAGGTCGTTGCGGCTCGGGTCGTAGATCACCGCCTGCTCGATCTTGCCGCGCACCGACAGCGCGATCRAGACGCAGTAGACCGGGAAGCCGTGGATGAAGTTGGTGGTGCCGTCCAGCGGATCGATGATCCAGACGAAATCCGAGTCCTTGGCCCCGTGCTGGGAGCCCGATTCCTCGGCCAGGATGCCGTGCCCCGGGTAGGCGGTGAGCAGCGTCTCGATGATCGCGTGCTCGCTCGCATGATCGACTTCGGTCACGAAGTCATTGACCTGCTTCTGCGAAATGCGCACGGCCTCGACGTCGAGCGCGGCGCGATTGATGATGGCGCCGGCGGCGCGGGCGGCCTTGACGGCCACATTGAGCATGGGGTGCAGGTTGGGGGACGACATGAATTGTGTGAAGAACGGAAAAGGGGCGATCGGTTGATGCGCTGGCCCCCTGGAAAGCGGCCCGGCGATGCGGGCGGCGAGAATCGGGGGATTTTACCGGCTCCGCGAAGCCGCTGTCCCGAACCCCTGGCCGAGCCCCCCATGCGAACCCGATTCATCCTGATCCAGACCAGCCATGCCGGCAATGTCGGCGCCGCCGCCCGCGCCATGAAGACCATGGGCTTCGACGACCTGGTGCTGGTGGCGCCACGCTGGGCCAACGTGCTGCGGCGCGAGGAGACCATCCAGCGTGCCAGCGGGGCGCTCGACGTGCTGACCAACGCGCGCATCGTCGAGACGCTGGACGAGGCCCTCGATGGCGTCACCCACCTGTGCGCGACCGCGATGATCCCGCGTGACTTCGGCCCCCCGACCCGCACGCCGCGCGAGCACCTGGAGCCGCTGGCCCGGGGGGAGGCGCAGCATGTCGCCTTCCTGTTCGGCTCCGAGCGCTTCGGCATGCGCAACGAGGACGTCTACCGCTGCAACGTCGCGCTCAGCATCCCGACCGATCCGGCCTTCGGTTCGCTGAACCTGGGCGCGGCGATCCAGGTGGTCGCCTACGAATGGCGGCTGGCCCTGGGCGGCTACGAGGTGCGCGACGCCACGCCGCGGCCCCGCGCGGCCGACGCGCAGTCGGTGGCCGGCATGCTCGACCACTGGGAGCGCTCGCTGGTCAAGATCGGCTTTCTCGACCCCGAGGCGCCCAAGAAGCTCATGCCGCGGCTGCAGCAGCTGTTCAACCGGGCGCAGCCGACGCCGGAGGAAATCCACATCCTGCGCGGCATCGCCAAGGCGATGGCGGAGGCGGCGGACGGTGGTCCGAAAACCCCATCCCCTGTGCGCGAAGGGCCGGGGATTTAGACTGCCGACCCCCTATCGATATAACAAGAACCCGCATGTTCTCGCGCCTGCGCTCCGACATCCAGTGCATCCTCGACCGCGACCCGGCGGCCCGCACGCGCTGGGAGGTGTTGACCCTCTATCCCGGCCTGCACGCCGTGGTGCTGCACCGTCTTGCGCACTGGTGCTGGGGGCATGGGCTCAAGTGGGTCGGCCGTTTCATCTCCCAATGCTCGCGCTGGTTCACCGGCATCGAGATCCATCCCGGGGCGATCGTCGGCGACCGGGTGTTCTTCGATCACGCCATGGGCGTGGTGGTCGGCGAGACCGCCGAGATCGGCGACGGCTGCACCATCTACCAGGGCGTGACGCTGGGCGGCACCTCGCTCTACAAGGGGGCCAAGCGGCACCCGACGCTAGGCCGCAACGTGGTGGTCGGTGCCGGCGCCAAGGTTCTGGGCGGCTTCACGGTCGGTGACGGCGCCAAGGTCGGTTCGAACGCGGTCGTCACCAAGCCGGTGCCGGCCGGCGCCACGGCGGTCGGCAATCCGGCGCGGATCATCGAGGCCGATTCCGCCGCCCGGCGCGAGGAAACCGCCTCGCGCATGGGTTTTTCGGCCTACGGCGTGACCCAGAACGACGATCCCCTGTCGCTCGCGATGCGCGGCCTGATCGACAACGCCGCCGGCCAGGAGCACCAGATCGCGCTGCTGTGGCAGGCGATCGAGGCGCTGTCGGCGCAGCAGCCCGGCAAGAAGGACTGCGTGCCGGTGGATGCGGCCCGTGACGAATGCTTCGAAGCCGAGCGGTTGACCCAACTGATCGGCAAGTAGAGGGCCCCCACGCTCCCCCACTTCGTGTGGGTCGCTGCCCCCCAAGGGGGCCGCAGGCCGCCTTGGGGCGGCCCGGCGCCGGCCTTACTGGCCCCCCACGCTC
>NZ_JBFUCI010000385.1:0-6258 GCF_056405335.1 Variovorax sp. P1_H12_2 | reverse complement strand
GTTGGTGAAACACCGCGGAACCGGCTTCGCCGGGCCGCTGGTGTTGCCCCCGGCAGGGGGTGGGCGCCCGGACACGAAGTGCCGGGCAACCTGGGGGCGAGTCACATCTTCGTGACCATCACCTGGTCGATGCGGTGGCTGTCGACGTCGATGACCTCGAAGGTGTAACCGGCCCAGGTCACGCTGTCGGTCCGCTTGGGCACGCGGCGCAGCATCACCATCAGGAAGCCGGCCAGCGTTTCGTACTCCTCCGCATGCGGCAGCTCTTCGATGTCGAGTGCCCGCTGGACATCCTGGATCGGCGTCACGCCGTCGATCAGCCAGGAGTTCTCGTCGCGCTTGACGATCTGCTGCTCCTCGTCCTGGTCGCCGACCAGGTCGCCCATCACGGTGCTCATCACGTCGTTGAGGGTGATCACGCCGACCACCAGGCTGTATTCGTTGACGATGATGGCGAAATCCTCGTGCGCCTGCTGGAACTGCTCGAGCACTTCGGTCAGCGACAGCCGGTCGGGAATGACCAGCGCCTTGTGCAGCGGCAGGCCCTGGCCGAAGGCGAGCGGCTGGCCGCTCAGCACGCGCTGGAACATGTCCTTGGCGTCCACGTAGCCCAGCACGTGGTCGATGTCGCCTTCGCATACCGGGTAGGCAGAGAAAGGCTCGGCCACGATGCGTGCCCGCAGCACGTGTTCGGGATCGTCGCGCAGGAACCACGCGATGCGCTCGCGCGAGGTCATGACGCTGCTGACCACGCGGGTGTCGAGCTCGAAGACGTTGGCGATCACCTGCTGCTCGCGCACGGCGAGCACGCCGGCGCGGGCTCCGGCTTCGGTCATCGCGAGGATGTCGGCCGAAGTGATCTTCTCATCGCGCTGCAACGGCATGCCGAGCAGCTTGAACAGCAGGTCGGTGGAGACGGTGAACAGCCAGACCAGCGGCTTGAAGGCGGTGATCAGGACCTGCATCGGCCCGACCATGCGCACCGCGAGCGTTTCGGGGCTGCTCATGCCCAGGCGCTTGGGAAACAGGTCGGCGAAGACCAGGAAGACCGAGATGATGGTGATGAAGGAGGCCAGGAAGGCGGCGGTCTGGGAAGCGTCGACGCTGAGCCAGATCTCGAACAGTCGCGCGAAGTAGGGGCTCAGCGCACCTTCGCCGACCACGCCGCCGAGGATCGCGACCGCGTTGAGTCCGATCTGCACCACGGTGAAGTAGTGGCCCGGCTGCTCCTGGATGCGCATCACGCGTTCGGCGCGTGCATCGCCTTCGTCCGCCATCTGGCGCAGCCGCAGGCGGCGCGAAGCCGCCAGCGAGATCTCGGCCAGGGAGAAGAAGGCGCTGGTCGCGATGAGCGCGACGATGATCAGGAGGCTCTGTGTCAGGGTCATGGGTCGGTCGATGAAGACCGACATGGTGCCATGAGCCGCGAACGAGCCGCTACTGGACGAACCCGATCCGGCTCCTGGCGGCGTTGGCGCGCGGCAGATCCTCGACCCGGACCTCGTCGCGGCCGGCCAGCCGGGCATTGCCGAACCCGGTCATCAGGGCGCGCCGCATCTCGCGCGGTGCCAGCACGGCCAGGTGGTCGAGCACGTCGGCCGAAGGCTCCTCGGCCAGCCGGCGGCCCCAGTCGTGGTCGCCACGGATCGAGGCGTAGAGCTGGCGTGCGATCTGGCGTGCCGCCTCGGGCGAGGGCGCGTCGATCTCGAACACGTTCATGCGGTTGAGGATGGGCTCGGGAATGCCGCGCGCATCGTTGGCCGTCGTGATCCAGATCACCTGGCTGGCATCGATCGCCACTTCGGCGAACTCGTCGACGAAGGCGTGCGCGGTGTCGTGCTCGAGCAGGTTGTACAAGGCGCCGAGCGGGTCGTACTGGCTGTCGGCGCCGGCCTTGTCGATTTCGTCGACCACCATCACCGGGTTGGCGTACTGGCCTTCGACCAGCGCCTCGAAGACCTTGCCGGGCTTGGACCCCTTCCATTGCGAGGAGGCGCCGGAGAGCAGCCAGCCGGCGGTCATCGAGTTCATCGGCACCAGCGACATGCCGGTGCCCAGCAGTTCGGCCAGCTTCCTGGCGAAATGGGTCTTGCCGATGCCGGGCGCGCCGAGCAGCAGCATCGGGGTGACTTCGAGCCCGTCGCGGCTGTCCTGCGCCAGCGCGACATGGCGGCGCACGTCGTCGAGCACCTCGGTGAAGTTGGGCAGCTGGGCGTAGAGCGAGGCCATTTCCGGCACACCGCTGGGCTTGACCTGGAAGCGGTCCGGGCCGCGCTCGAGCATCCGCTCGTAGGTGGTTCGCAGGTGCTCATGGTCGCGATCGGGGAGCTTGGCGAGCTTGCGCTCGACATCGTGCGTCTGGAACACGCTGCGCAGGTTGGCGACCGGCAGCTGGAACGGCGGCGAGGCGAGGACGAGACTGCGGGAATCCATGGACACCTCCGGTTTCGAACACTCTTTGGACAGCATAAGCCGTGCCCGGGTTCGATGGATGTCTACGTTTTCTCGCTTTGAGGTGTTTTGCGGATCTGTCGCGCGGCGGTCACACGCCGCCGTGGGGATGGGTCGGGTCCACCCACAGCACCGCTTCCGGTTTTTCGACCGGCTCGATGTCGAGGTTGATCGCTACCGCCTGGCCATCGCTGCGGCACAGCACGCATTCGAGCGCCTCGGTCTCGCTGGCGTTGATTTCCTGGTGCGGGACGTAGGGCGGCACATAGATGAAGTCGCCCGGACCGGCTTCGGCGGTGAACTCCAGCCGCTCGCCCCAGCGCATGCGGGCCCGGCCGCGCACCACGTAGATCACGGATTCGAGGTGCCCGTGATGGTGGGCGCCGGTCTTGGCGTTGGCATGGATCGTGACCGTGCCGGCCCAGAGCTTGCGGGCGCCGACGCGCGCGAAATCGATCGCGGCGGCCCGGTTCATGCCGGGCGTCTGGGCGGTGTTCGTGTCGAGCCGGTCGCCCGGGATCACGCGCACGCCGTCGTGCTTCCAGGCGGCCTCGCCGTCATGCGCGTGGCCATGATCGGCGTGGTCGTGGCTCATGGCGGAAAGAAATCAGGCCGGATTGGCGTTCAGCATCTGCTGCAGTTCGCCCGATTCGTACATCTCCATCAGGATGTCCGAGCCGCCGACGAATTCGCCCTTCACGTAGAGCTGGGGAATGGTCGGCCAGTTGCTGTATTCCTTGATGCCCTGGCGCACTTCGGCGTCGTCCAGCACGTTGACGGTCTTGAGCGTGCGGGTGTCGACCCCGACGGCCTTGAGGATCTGGATCGCTCGGCCCGAGAAGCCGCACATCGGGAAGCTGGCATTGCCCTTCATGAAGAGCACGAGATCGTTGCTCTTGACGAGATCGTCGATGCGTTGCTGGGTGTCGGACATGGGGAACTCCTGAAATTGGACTGGGCGGATTATTTCACTCCCGGCCACATTCCGCCGGAGCAGCGGGCGATGCCGGCGAGGTCGTCGCGGCTTTGGACCTGGGCGAATCCGCGTCCGGCCAGCAACTGCCGCACGCTCTCGGCCTGGTCGTAGCCGTGCTCGAGCAGCAGCCAGCCGCCGTGTGACAGGTGCCCCGGGGCGGCCTGGACGATGCGGCGGATGTCGTCCAGCCCGTCGGCGCCGGAAACCAGCGCGTGCAGAGGTTCGTGGCGCAGTGCGGCCAGGTGCGGGTCGCCGGCCACGATGTAGGGCGGGTTCGAGACGATCAGGTCCAGCCCGCGGTCGGCGCCTTCGAGCCAGTCGGCCTGGACGAAGCGCACCGGCAGGCCGAGCCGTGCGCCGTTGGCGCGGGCCACCGCCAGTGCGTCGGCGCTGGCGTCGACGGCCGCGACCCGGGCGTCCGGGCGGGCATGCGCGATCGCCAACGCGATYGCGCCGCTGCCGGTGCCGAGGTCGAGCACGGCGGGCGCGCTGCGGCCGTCCAGGCAGCGCAGCGCCCAGTCGACGAGCGTCTCGGTGTCGGGCCTGGGCACCAGCACGCGCGCGTCGACCTGCAGGCCGAGGCCGTGGAATTCCTTCTCGCCCACCAGGTAGGCCACCGGTTCGCCAGCCAGGCGCCGCGCGAAGAGCCGCTCGTAGGCCTCCCAGACGGCGTCGGGGAGCGTGTCGGTGTCATGCGCCAGCAGCCACGCGCGCTCGCTCGCGCTGCGGCCCAGCGCATGCAGCAGCAGCAGTTGGGCGTCGAGCCGGTCGACCCCGCGTGCGGCCGCTGCGGCCAACATCTGCGCCGCAGTCGAGGGTGACGTCACCGGACGACCCCTGCGCGGGCGTGCGGAAGTGGCTCGGCCAAGGCGAGGGATACCGCGGAACCGGCTTTGCCGGGCCGCTGGTATCGCCCCCTGAAGGGGGCGGCGCCGAAGGCGCTTCGGGGGTGATTGTTCATGCCGGCAGGCTGGCTTCGAGCTCGGCCAGCTGTTCGGCCTCGCGCGCGGCCTGCAGTGCGGCCAGGACGTCGCCCAGGTCGCCTTCCATGATCGCCAGCAGCTTGTAGAGCGTGAGGTTGATGCGGTGGTCCGTGAGCCGGCCCTGCGGGAAGTTGTAGGTGCGGATGCGGTCCGAGCGATCGCCGGTGCCGATCAGGCCCTTGCGCACGGCCGCGTCCTTGGCGGCGCGCTCGCTGCGGTCCTTCTCCTGGATGCGCGCCGACAGCACCTGCAGCGCCTTGGCCTTGTTGCGGTGCTGGCTGCGGTCGTCCTGGCACTCGGCGACGATGCCGGTCGGGATGTGCGTGATGCGCACCGCCGAATCGGTCTTGTTGATGTGCTGGCCGCCGGCGCCGCTGGCGCGGTAGGTGTCGATGCGCAGGTCGGCCGGATTGATCTGGACGGCCTGCGCCTCGTCGGGCTCCGCGAGCACCGCGACCGTGCAGGCGCTGGTGTGGATGCGGCCCTGGGTCTCGGTCGCCGGCACCCGCTGCACCCGGTGGCCGCCGGATTCGAAGCGCAGCTTGCCGAACACCTCGTCGCCGACGATGCGGATCACCACTTCCTTGTAGCCGCCGAGTTCGCTCTCGCTCTCGCTCACGATCTCGCAGCGCCAGCCGGCGCGTTCGGCGTAGCGCGTGTACATGCGCAGCAGGTCGCCGGCGAACAGCGCCGATTCGTCGCCGCCGGTGCCGGCGCGGATCTCGAGAAAGGCGTTGCGGGCGTCGTCCGGATCCTTGGGCAGCAGAAGGCGCTGGAGTTCGTCGTCGAGTTGTTGCAGTTCGGCCTCGGCAGCGGCGATTTCCTCCTGGGCCATCTCCGCCATCTCGGGCTCGTCCAGCATCTCGCGGGCGCTGGCCAGGTCGGCCTCGCGCTGCAGGTAGCGGCCGTAGCGGCCGGCGATCTGCGTCACCTCGGCATGCTCGCGCGAGATGGTGCGGTACTGCGCCATGTCGGACATGATGTCCTCGCGCGAGAGCAGGAAGTCGAGTTCGCCGAGGCGTTGCGCATAGCGCTCGAGTTGGTGACGCAGGAAGGGTTTCACGGAAATGGGGGGTGGCCAGGGGAACGGACCGCGAGCGGGGCGCGGCGACGGCGGGGAGCGGGCACACCGGCGGTGCCGCTGCGGCGAGCGTCGCTAACGCTCTTTGCGCAACTCGCTGCGCAGGAACAGGCGCGATACGGTCTGCGCCGTGTGTTCGCGCGCGGCGGCATCGCCGGCGTGCAGTTCGGCCAGCGCGCCGTGCATCATTTTCTGGGTGAGTCCGCGCGACAGCGCCTCCAGCACCGCGTCGACGCTCTCGCCCTTGGCCAGCAGCTTGCGTGCGCGCGCCAGTTCGACGGCGCGCCATTCGTCGGTCTGCGCGTTGAGCTGCCGGATCAGCGGCACCGTGCCGCGCTGGTCCAGCCAGTGCATGAAGCTCTGCACGCCGGCGTCGATGATGACCTCGGCCTGCGCCACCGCGGCCTGGCGGTTGGCGTGGCCTTGCTGCACCACCTGCGCGAGATCGTCCACGGTGTAGAGGTAGACGTCCTCGAGTGCCTTGACTTCGGGCTCGATGTCGCGCGGCACGGCGAGGTCGACCATGAACATCGGGCGGTGCCGGCGCACCTTGAGCGCGCGCTCGACGGCGCCGAGGCCGATCAGCGGCAGCGTGCTGGCGGTGCAGCTCACGACGATGTCGAATTCGGCCAGCCGCGCCGGCAGGTCGGCCAGGCGCATCGCTTCGCCGCCGAAGCGCGAGGCCAGCTTCTCGCCGCGTTCGAGCGTGCGGTTGGCGATGACGATGGATTTGGGCTGCCTGGCCGCGAAATGGGTCGCCGCGAGGT
>NZ_JBFUCI010000384.1:0-6294 GCF_056405335.1 Variovorax sp. P1_H12_2 | reverse complement strand
AGGAGTGGCTGATCGCCAGCCTCATGGGCGGCGCGACCCTGCTGATCTTCGTCGCCGTGGTCCACCGCTATCTGGCGGGATTGCCCATGGCCGGCCTGCAGGACTGGCTGCTGCAGGTCCACCTGGGCTGGGCCCAGGAGCTGTGCATCTTCATGTTCGTCTGGATGGCCAAGTTCGGCGCCGCCTATGGCGTGCGCACCGGCATCCATGTCGGCGTGGATGTGCTGATCAACCGCCTCGAGGTGCCGATGCGGCGCCGGTTCGTGCTGTTCGGCCTGTTCGCCGGCGCCCTGTTCACCGCGGTGGTCGGGGCGCTCGGCGCGCGGCTGGTCTGGGGCCTGGCGCAGAGCGACCAGACCACGCCCGACCTGGAGCTGCCGAGCTGGCTCGCCTACCTGGCGATCCCGCTGGGGTCGTTCCTGATGTGCTTTCGCTTCCTGCAAGTGGCCGTGACGTTCTGGCGGACCGGCGAACTGCCGCGCCACGACCACGGCCATGTCGAAGGCCTGGACGCTGCCGGCACGCCGGCCCTGGAGGCGCGGCCATGAACAGCCTGATCATCTTCTCCCTGCTGGTGCTGCTGATGCTCAGCGGCATGCCGATCTCGATCGCGCTCGGACTGACGGTGCTGACTTTTCTGTTCACCATGACCGAGGTGCCGCTCGAGGCAGTGGCGCTGAAGCTGTTCACCGGCATCGAGAAGTTCGAGATCATGGCGATCCCGTTCTTCATCCTGGCCGGCAACTTCCTGACCCATGGCGGGGTGGCCAGGCGGATGATCCACTTCGCCTCGGCGATGGTCGGCCACTGGCACGGCGGCCTGGGCCTGGGTGGCGTGCTGGCCTGCGCGCTGTTCGCCGCGGTGTCGGGGTCGAGCCCGGCCACGGTGGTGGCGATCGGCTCGATCCTGCTGCCGGCGATGGTCGCGGCCGGCTTTCCAAAGCGCTTCGGCGCCGGCGTGATCGCCACTTCGGGCGCGCTCGGCATCCTGATCCCGCCGTCGATCGTGATGGTGATGTATGCGGTGGCCACCAACACCTCGATCAGCGCGCTGTTCATGGCCGGCGTGGTGCCCGGCATCGCGCTGGCGCTGCTGCTCGGCGTCGTGACCTGGTACCGGGCCTGGAAGAACGATTACCCACGCTTGCCGAAGATGGGCTGGGCGGTGCGCCTCAAGGCCTTTCGGGAGGCGATCTGGGGCCTGCTGCTGATCGTGGTCGTGATGGGCGGCATCTACACCGGCATCTTCACGCCCACCGAGGCGGCCGCGATGAGCGCGGTGTATGCCTTCGTGGTCGCGGTCTTCGTCTACAAGGACCTGGGCCTGAAGGACGTGCCGCGGGTGCTGCTGAACTCCGCCAACATGAGCGCGATGCTGCTCTACATCATCACCAATGCGGTGATGTTCTCGTTCATCCTGGCCAACGAGAACATCCCGCAAGACCTGGGCCACTGGATGATCGCGCAGGGCCTGGGGCCGATCGGCTTCCTGCTGGTCTGCAACCTGGTGCTGCTGGTGGCGGGCAACTTCATGGAGCCCTCGTCGATCGTGCTGATCCTGGCGCCGATCCTGTTCCCGGTGGCGATGCAGCTGGGCATCGATCCGGTGCACTTCGGCATCATGATGGTGGTCAACATGGAGGTCGGCATGTGCCATCCGCCGGTCGGCCTGAACCTCTACGTGGCCAGCGGGATCACGAAGATGGGCATCGCCGAGCTCACCGTGGCGGTCTGGCCCTGGCTGCTGGCGATGCTGGGCTTTCTGGCGGTCGTGACCTACTGGCCGGGGCTGTCGCTGTGGCTACCGGGGCTGTTGCTCAAGTAGCCGGCGGCCGGTGGCCCGCGGGCGAGATCGAGGCCATGGGCATTGCGAACTGTGTCGGCGAGCGTCTTGAATGCGCCCCATCTGAAAGATGGCGCGCGTCAGCAAGCTCCGCCAGGAGATCAGGGAAATGACGCAGCGGCCTTCCAAAGGTCGAGGTACGCAGCCGCCTTCTCCTTCGCAATGGCGGCGCTGCTGCGTTCAATCGATGCGGGTGATTTCTTCGCAAAGTCCGCGATCGACTGGGACAGGTTCCAGACCTCCGCACGATCGATCAGCAGCAGGCGGTCGTGCAGCGACCTGTCGCGTGCGAGGCGGACTTCCAGGGGGCGCGATGCCTTGTACTGCGCCTGCCAGCGACTGACTGCTGGCGCGAGGCTCGACTTGCTCCCGGCGCGATCGCCGAGGATGCGGATTTGAACGCCTTCCCGCGCGGAGATCGCGATGTCCGTCAGGGCCGTCGCGTTGACATAGGGATCGACGATCAGGATCTCGCTCCGGGCCGAGCCAACGACCTTCGCCAGCTCGACAAACACCTGGAAGGGCGAGTGGGTGGCGATGAATGCGCCGCCTGCCACCTCGGCGCTGGACGGCTCGGCGCGCGGCAAGGCGCGATCGAGCATCGATGCGAGGCCATGCCTGGGCGCGATACCAGGAAGTCCGGGTCGCTGGGCCGCCGGGCGGCGGCGGTTCGATCTCGTTGCGTCGAGGGTGACCCGGTGGGCCGGGCCGTTACGGGAGTCCACGAAGACCTGCACCGTCCCGCCGTAGACGGCGATGGCGATGCTGGAGGGTTGACTATGATTCGAAGTAGCCATGATGTGCGTTTCCTTCCAAGGTGTGTGCACGTTGTGGTCAGAGCCTCGTTGGTGTTGACGCACCTTCGGGGCTCGTCTTTTTGCCTCAGATGGATGTTCTGGAACTGCAGGACATCCCGCCCTGAGGCGCGGCATTGTTCGCTCGGTGCTCTGGGGGTGGCAGCGGATCTCCTTTCCTGCATGGGTGTGGCGTGAGCACAGCCATTTCACCGCGAGCGATTGCAGAACGAACTGAGACCGTTCGGAAGGAGGGATGTGAATGATCCGAAAGTGTCGTCGCTTGCTTCGCAACGCATCGGTGATTTCAGCGGGCGCAAGGCACAGAGCGTGCTGCGCGCCGCCGGCGCATCGATCCGCCTCGCTCAGGCGAACAGGCGCCCGTGGCCTGGCGAGCGCGCATCCAGACCGGCACTGCGCACCAGCTCCCGGAAGCCCGCGGGCGAGCTCGAGACCACGGGCACGCCGTGCCGTGCCTCGACTTCGCGCACCGCGTCGAGCGTGACCAGCCCGCCGCACGAGATCAGGATGCCGTCGGCGCCCGGGCTGGCCTCGAAGACCGTCGTGCACAGGTCGACCAGCACCTGGGTCGGCACGGCGCCGACCGCCTGCACGTCGGAAATCGACAGCCCCTGCAAGGCCAGCGGCTCGAAGTCGCTGTCCTGCAGGTAGCGGCGCAGCTGCAGGTTGACCTCGTCGATGTAGGCGGTGGCCACCGCGACCCGCCGCACGCCCAGGCTGCGCAGGCCGCCGACGATGGCATCGCTCATCGTGCTGCAGGGCAGGCCGGTGGCGCGCGCCATTTCGGCCTGCAGCTGCCGGTTGAAGGCAGCGCCGCGGAAGAAGCTCAGCGAGGTGCCCATGAGCGAGACGGCGCCGACGCCGAGGGCGGCGAGCTCGACGGCCTTCTCGATCACCGAATCGATCACCTCGGTGTAGCCGCGCGTCGAGATCTCGCCCAGGCCGAGCCCGCGCGCGCTGAAGCGGATGCGCTCGCCGTACAACAGCGGGCCGTCCACCGGCACCGCGCCGGCGGCAGGCGGCACGATCAGGCCCAGGTGGGGTTGCGCCATGGTCAGGTCCCTTCCGCGACGATGCGCTGCTCGGTGATGATGCGTTTCCAGCGCGCGTTCTCGTCGACCAGTTCCTTGCGCAGCTGCGCGGGCGTGGCGAAGGCCCGCAAGGTGCCTTGGGCGGCGGCCGCGGTGGCGGCCTCGGGGGTGTCGAGCACGGTCTTCACCGCGGCCGCGAGCTTGTCGACGATCTCGTCCGGCGTGCCGGCCGGCGCCAGCAGGAAGAGGCGCGGCGCGACATCGAAGCCCGGCAGCGCATCGGCCAGCGGCGCCACGCCGTCCGCGGCTTCGAGCCGCGCGGTGTTCATCAACGCCAGCGCGCGCAGCTTGCCGGCCTTGGCTTGCGCCATGCCGGCCGTGGCGCTGACGACGCCGATCGGCACCTGCCCGCCGACCACGTCGGGCACGATCTGCGCGGCGCCGCGGTAGGGCACGTGCACCACGAAGCTGCCGGTGGCCTGCTTGAGCATCTCGAAGCCCAGGTGCTGCACGGTGCCGACGCCCGAGGTCGCAAAGGAATAGCGGCCCGGATGGGTCTTGAGTTCGGTCACCAGCTCGGCCGGCGTGCGGGCCGGGAAGTCGTTGCCCGTGACGATCATCAGCGGCGAGACGAAGGCGCCGGCCACCGGCTTGAAGCTGGTCAGCGGATCGATCGCGATCTTCGGCTGCAGCAGCTTGGCAATCAGCATCGCGCTGTCGCCCATCATCAGCGTGTAGCCGTCGGGCGCCGCCTTGGCGACCAGGTCGGCCGCGATCATGCCGGTGGCGCCGGCGCGGTTCTCGACCACCACCTGCTGGCCGAGCACCGCCGGCAGGCGCGCGCTCAGGATCCGCGCCGCCGCATCGACACCGCCGCCCGCCGAGTAGCCGACCACGAGGCGGATCGGCTTGTCGGGGTACTTCTGCGCCCAGGCGGCGGTCGTGCCGAATGCGCCCGCCAGGGCGAGGGCCAGTGCCAGGGTTCCCGTACGCAGTGCATGCCGGCGTGAGGGCCGAATCGCTTGTTGTCTCTGTTTCATCGTGTCTCCGTTGTTCTTTCTAACCCGATGCTTGTGCGGGCGCTTCAGGCTTTGCCCTTGCCGTGCGAGGTCGGGAGTTTCGCCAGTTCGCGCACCCGGTCCGCATTGGGCGCGAAGCCCAGCCCCGGCGTCTCGGGCAGCGTGAGCCAGCCCTGGTCGGGCACCGGCAGGCCGTCGAAGATCTGCTCGAGCATCTTCACCGCCACGTAGTGGTATTCGACCATCCCGCCGTTGGCGACGCCCGCATGCAGGTGCATGTTGTGGAAGGGCCAGGCCCCGCCGTTGTCGATCGGCACGTTGAAGGCCTGCGCCATGCCGGCGATCTTCAGGCACTGCGAATAGCCGCCCGAGATGGTCACGTTGGGCTGCAGCACGTCGGCCGCCTGGTTCACCAGCAGGTCGCGAAAGCGGAACGACAGGCCCTCGTTCTGGCCGCAGGCGAGCGGGATCGTGGTGCGCGTGCGCAGCTGCGCCATCTGGCGCACGTCGTTCTGCGTCAGCGGCTCCTCGAAGAAGCTGATGCCGTAGGGCTCGATGCGCCGTGCCAGGTCGCTCGCATGGAACAGGTCGAGGCCGCAGTTGGCGTCCACGTAGAGCTTCACGTCGGGGCCCGCGGCCTCGCGCACCGCCGCCACGCGGCGCACGTCTTCGTCGATCACTTCGTCGATCGGCCGCGGCTCGTCGCGGCGCGCCAGCGCATGGCCGCCGACGGTCATCTTGAGGCGCCGGAAGCCCTGCGACACCCAGAGCTTCGCGGCCGCGGCGAGCTCGTCGCGCTCGAAGAAGCCGAAGCCGAAGGTCGCGTAGACCGGGACCCGCGAGCGCGCGCCGCCCAGCAGGCGCCACAGCGGCTGGCCGAGCGCCTTGGCCTTGAGGTCCCACAGCGCGATGTCGAGTGCGGCGATGGCATGGCTGGCGTAGCCGGTCTGCCCGCGCGGCGACAGCAGCCAGTAGAGCTTTTCCCAGAGCCGCTCGGTGGCCATCGGGTCTTCGCCGATCAGCGCCGGTCCGGCCACTTCGCGCACCGCGGCGGCGATGATTTCCTCTTCGGTGATGGCGGTCATGCCATGGCCGACGAGGCCGGTGTCGGTCTCGATCTCGGTCAGGCAGAGCGACAGCGAGGTCTTTTTGTCGAGGCCCAGCACGTCGATGGTGACCGGGATGTTCAGCGGCGTGGCGCTGACGCGGATGATCTTCAAGAAATGTCTCCTTGGCGGGTTCGGCTTCGCGATTCTTGACGCGTGGGCCGAGGAGAACAATTCGTTTGTGGCGGGCGCGAGGCTTCGCGAATCACGAAGGCTCAGGCCGGCGCCGGGCCGCCAGCGCGGCGAAGTCGGCGCCGCCGAGATCGGGGGGCGGAAACGCCTTGAGGCCGTTGCTGCGGGCGGTTCCCCGCGGAAATGCGGCTTGGCGGGGCAAGCACCTACTAGGCCCGAATCTGGGCCAGGATGTAGGGATCAAGGTCGTCTGTCGGCTGCAGATTCAACCGATCGATGCAACGATCTGACTGAACATCTCAGCCGGTGTTTGGAAGTCGAGAGTCTTCCTGGGTCGCTCGTTCAACC
>NZ_JBFUCI010000383.1:0-6301 GCF_056405335.1 Variovorax sp. P1_H12_2 | reverse complement strand
GTGGCGCCGGTGATCAGGCCGTGGCGATTGGCCAGTCCCGGCAGCAGGGCGCAGTCGATGGTGCCGTGGCGGGCAATGAGAAGGGGGTCGGCCATGGGGTTTTCCGGTCGTTGGAAGGGCCTCAGTCTATCGAAGCCGGGCTCCTATAATCGCGACCCCATGCGAAGGTTCCTCCGGTGCCCCGGAGATCGCTTTGCGACCCCTGCGACAATGCCCCAAAGCACCCGGAGTTCTCCTTTGTCATCGACTGCCCAATCTCCCGTTCCCGCCGCTGGCGACGTATCCGAACAGTCACCCCTCGAGAATGAATTGGCTGTCCTCCTGGTCGAATCGCTCAACCTGGAAGTCGCGCCGGCCGACATCGTGCCGACGGCGCCGCTGTATGGCGAGGGGCTCGGACTCGATTCGATCGATATCCTGGAAGTGGCCCTGGAAGTGTCCCGCAAGTACGGTTTCCAGCTGCGCTCGGACGACGAGCGCAACCAGCAGATCTTCGAGTCGCTGCGCAGCCTGGCGGCGCATGTCGCGGCGCATCGCGGCGCCTCCTGATCCATGTCCCGTTGGCGCGTGGCGCTCCTGCTGCTGGCGGGGGTGAGCTATGCCTGCGTGTCGCACTGGATGATGCTCTACCACGCGGCCGAGCCCTGGGCCGTCGTGGTCCTGCTCGGGCCGCTGTGGCTCACCGCGCTGGGCCTCGCAGGCAGCCGCTTCGGCAAATGGGGGCTGGCGCTGRCCGGCCTGACCGGCGTGGCCGTGTTCGCACTGGTGCTTCACGGCGAGGCCGGCGATCCCAACCGGCTCTATGTGCTGCAGCATGCGGGCATCAATGCCTTGCTGTGCGGCTGGTTCGGCAGCACGCTGCGCGGCGACCGGCTGTCGCTGATCGGCCAGTTCGCACAGCGCGTGCACCCGCTGTCGCCGGCCATGCGCATCTATACGGCGCAGGTCACCTGGGTCTGGACGCTCTACTTCGCGGCGATGGTCGTGGCGTCGATCGCGGTCTATGCGAGCCTGTCGTTCGCCGCCTGGTCGGTGCTGGCCAACCTGCTGACGCCGCTGATGGTGGTCGGCCTGTTCGTCGGCGAGTACCTGGTGCGCTATCGGCTGCATCCCGAATTCGAGCGCACCCGTCTGATCGATGCGGTGCGTGCCTTCTACGGTGCGCCGGCGGAACCCATCGCGCGGCGCTGAATCGACGACCCCCTTGAGCCTCGAAACCTTCCTGCCGCTGCTGGCGGACCGCGATCTGGACCAGCCCCTGGCCTGGCGCGCCGGCACGCCGGTGAGCGCGCGCGAATTCCTCGCCGACGTCGCCCGCCTGGCCCCCGAACTGCATCCCGGCGGTCCGGTCGTCAATCTGTGCGTCGACCGTTACGCCTTCGCGGTCGGGCTCGCGGCCGCCCTGGTGCGCGGCGAAGCGAGCCTGCTGCCGCCCGACGCGCGGGCCGACACGCTGGCGCGGCTGCACGAAGTGGGCGATCCCGCCTTCGCCCTGATCGACGACCCGGGGCTCGAGACGCCCGGCCTGCCGCGCGTGCGGGTCGAAGGTCGCCGGCCGGTCGCCGGCGCGGCGGCGCCGGCGGTGCCCGCGATCGATGCCGGCATGCATGCCGTGAGCTTGCTGACCTCAGGCTCCACCGGCGCACCGCAGCCGCACGCCAAGACCTGGGGCACCCTGGTCGGCGATGTCCGGGCCGCGGTCGCTCGGCTGGCTGATTTGCTCGGACGGCCGACGCTCGCCGGCCTGACGGTGGTCGCGACGGTGCCGGTTCAGCACAGCTACGGGCTGGAGTCGTCGGTGCTGCTGGCGCTGCTGGG
Organism: Variovorax sp. P1_H12_2; assembly: GCF_056405335.1. Lineage (NCBI taxonomy): Bacteria > Pseudomonadati > Pseudomonadota > Betaproteobacteria > Burkholderiales > Comamonadaceae > Variovorax > Variovorax sp. P1_H12_2. The sequence continues at coordinate 4,483 of NZ_JBFUCI010000383.1, read as the reverse complement.
CGGCGCGGCCTTCGACAGCGGCCGGCCCTTCTTCCCCGCCGACGTGGCACAGGCGCTGGCCTCGGTGCCGCGGCCGCGTGCGCTCGTGACCACGCCCTTTCACCTGAAGACACTGCTGCTTTCGGGCATCGCGCTGCCGCCGGTGGACCTGATCCTGTCGGCCACCGCGCCGCTGTCGCCGCAGCTCGCGGCCCAGGCCGAGCAGGCGATGGGCGGTGCCCTGATCGAGATCTACGGCAGCACCGAGTCGGGCCAGGTCGCGACCCGGCGACCGACGCAGGGCGAGGTCTGGGAGACCTTCGGCGAAATCCGCGTGCATGCGGAACATGGTGCGGACGGCGACGAGCGTTTCGTCTTCGAGGGCGACTTCATCCCGGAGCCGACGCCCATGGCAGACATCCTGGAACTGGTCGATGCGCAGCGCTTCCGCTTGCTCGGCCGCGCCAACGACCTGATCCATGTGGCGGGGCGGCGCAGTTCGCTGGGCTATCTCAACCACCACCTCAACAGCATCCCGGGCGTCGAGGATGGTGCTTTCTGGCTGCCGGACGACGTGGCCGACGGCGTGGTGCGTCCGGTCGCCCTCGTGGTCGCACCGACGCTCGATGCCCAGGCGATCATCGCCGCGCTGCGCGAGCGGGTCGAGGCCGTGTTCGTGCCGCGGCGCGTGGTGCACGTGGCGGCCTTCCCGCGCGAAGGCACGGGCAAGCTCACGGCGCGCTCGCTGCGCGAGTTCGCACTGGCGCAACTGGCCTCCGACGGCACGCCGGTGCAGGTCACGCGCGACGTGCCGGCCGACCATCCGGCCTTCGCGGGCCACTTCCCGGGCCAGCCGCTGCTGCCGGGCGCGCTGCTGCTGTCCGAGGTGCTCGAGGCGGTGCGCGGCGTGCCCGCGCTGGCGGCGCGCCTCGGCGCCGCACCCACGCTGGCCGCGGCCAAGTTCCTGGCGCCGGTACGCCCGGGCAGCAGCCTCATGATCGACCTGCTGCCCGAGACCGGCGCCGCGCGAGGCCTGCGCTTCGAGGTCCGCTGCGGCGACGTGGTGGCGGTCAGCGGGCGCTGGACCCCTGGTCCGCAGTCATGAGGGATTCGCGGCCCGAGCCCGACGATGCCAAGTCGCGCCAGGCCGATTGGTCGCGAGCGCCCGAGCGCAGCAACATGCTGGCGCTCAAGGTCATCTGCGCGATCGCCATCCTGTGCGGACGACCGCTGACGCGACTGATCCTGCACCCGATCTCGCTCTATTTCCTGCTGTTCTCGCCAACCCAGCGGCGCCACATCAAGCGGTATCTGTTCCGGGCCATCGGCCCCCAGGCCGGCTGGAGCGACGGCTACCGGCTGCTGCATGCCTTCGCCTCGACGGTGCTGGACCGACTCTATTTCCTGCGCGGACGCATGGACCTGTTCGACATCCGGGTCTACGGCAATGCGCCGGTCGAGGTCGAGGTCAATGCGGGCCGCGGCGCCTTCATGCTCGGTGCCCACGTCGGCAGCTTCGAGGCGCTGGGCGCCTGCAAGCATCGCGCCGCGTCACCGGCCGACCTGCGTCCCGCGATGCTGATGTACCCCGACAACGCGCAGCAGATCAACGCGGTGCTCAATACCATCAGCCTGCCCGAACTGCGGCCGCACATCATCGCGCTGGGCCGGCCGCACTCGATGCTCGCGCTGCGCGACTGGCTCGATTCCGGCGGCCTCGCCGGGCTGCTGGCCGATCGCACGCTGGCCGGGCCCGAGGAAGCGGGCCAGCAACGCGGCAGCAGCATCGAGGTCTCCTTTCTCGGCCAACCGGCCCTGTTCAACGACGGGCCGTTCCGGCTGGCGGCCTTGCTGCGCCGCAAAGTCTTCTTCATGGCGGGCCTCTACGCGGGTGGCGCCCGCTACGATGTGCTGTTCGAGCCGCTGGCCGATTTCAGCGAGCGCGTGAGCGACCCCGCCGAGCGGGAACGGCGCATCCGTGCCGCGCTCGAAACTTATGTGGCGCGTCTCGAGGCGCTGTGCCGCGCCTACCCGTACAACTGGTTCAACTTCCATGATTTCTGGCTTGAAGATGCGCATTGACCGCTGGGGCAGGGGGCTGCTGGCGGCCCTGGCCCTGTCCGTTCTGTGGCCTTCGTCCGCCTGGGCCTTCGACCTGCCTGAACTGATGGGCCTGCTGGCGCAGCAGAAGAGCGGCGAGGCCCGCTTCACCGAGCAGCGCTTCGTGCACGGCCTCGAGGGCCCGCTGGACGCCAGCGGGGTGCTGAGCTTCACCGCGCCGGACCGGCTGACGCGCCGCACGCTGTCGCCGCGTCCCGAGACGATGAGCGTCGAAGGCAACACGCTGACCCTGTCGCGCAGCGGTCGCACCCGCACGCTGGCGCTGGACAGCATGCCCGAGCTGCTCGGCATGGTCGAGGCCATGCGCGGCACACTGAGCGGCAACGCCCAGAGCCTGCAGCGCTACTTCCGCAGCACGCTGTCGGGCTCCGCCAACGGCTGGACCCTGGACCTGCAGCCGATCGACCCGCGCCTGGCCGCGCAGGTGCGTTCGATGCGCCTCAGCGGACGGGGCGGCGAAGTGCTGGGCATCGACATGGAGTTCATCGGCGGCGACCGCTCGGTGATGAGCATCACGCCCGAACGCGGCGCTGGCACGACGGCCACGACGCCCGTGCGTTCCACTCCGTGACGCGAGCCGCCGCCGCACCCGGGCGCCGCCGCGCGGCGCTGGCCCTCGGCATCTGGCTGCTGGCGCTGGTCGCCGGCATCGCGCTGATCGCGCGCACGCATTTCAGTGCCGATCTCTCCGCCTTCCTGCCGGCCAGCCCGGACGCGCGCCAGCAAGTGCTGATCGAGCAGCTGCAAAGCGGCATTGCCTCGCGCACGATCTTCATCGGCATCGAGGGTGGCCAGGATGCGGCGCAGCGCGCGCAGGTCTCGCGCGCGGTGGCGGCCGCGATGCGTCAAAGCAAGCTCTTCGACCTGGTCCAGAACGGCGACGCCAGCGACTGGAAGGACACCGGCACCTGGGTCTTCGACCACCGCTACCTGCTGGGATCCGATGTGACGCCCGAGCGCTTCACCGCCGCGGGCCTGCGCGATGCCATCGTCGACAGCCTGTCGATGCTCGGCACACCGGCGGGCAACGCCCTCAAGCCACTGCTGGAGCGCGACCCGACCGGCGAGACCCAGCGCATCGCCGAGGGCCTGATCCCCGCGAGTTCGCCGCGCAGCGAAGAGGGCGTGTGGGCGTCGCGCAGCGCGCCGCGGGCGCTGATCCTGGCCACCACCCATGCGGCGGGCAGCGACCTCGACGCCATCGCCCAGGCGATCGCGCGCGTGCGGGGCGCCTTCGATGCCGCCACGCGCGAGATGGCAGGAGCCGGCCCGAAACTCGCGATGACGGGGGCCCCGGTGTTCTCGGTGCAAAGCCGCGACCAGATCAAGACCGAGGCGGTACACCTGGCGGTGGTCGGCGGGATCGTCATGGGCGTCTTGCTGCTGCTGGCCTTCGCCTCGCCGCGGGCGCTGGTGATCGCCTTGCTGCCGGTCGCCACCGGCGTCGTCGGCGGCACGGCGGCGGTAAGCCTGGTCTTCGGCGGCGTGCACGGACTGACGATGGGTTTCGGCAGCACGCTGATCGGCGAGACGGTCGACTACGCGATCTACTACCTGATCCAGGCGCGCGGCGCAGCCATCCCGGGCACCGGCTGGCAGCGCTGGCGCGACATCCATTGGCCGACGGTGCGCCTCGGCCTGCTGACCTCGGTCTGCGGATTCGCGGCGCTCGTGTTCTCGGGTTTCCCGGGCCTGGCGCAGCTGGGCGTGTTCTCGATCGCGGGCCTCGTCGCGGCCGCACTGGTGGCTCGCCACGTGCTTCCGGTGCTGGCGCCGGACGGTGCCACCGGCATGGGCATGCGGCGCCAGATGGCCCAGCTGGCGGGCTTCCTGGTGCGCGGCCTGCCGCGCCTGCGCTGGCTGCTCACGGGCCTGGGCGCGGCGGCGCTGGTGCTGGTGCTGTGGCAGGGCGGCTATCTGTGGCGGGCCGATCTCGGCGCCATGAGCCCGGTGCCCAAGGCCATGCAGGCGCTCGATGCCGAGCTGCGCAACGACATCGGCGCCAGCGACGGCGGGACCCTGGTCGTGGTCCATGGCGCGGACGTGCAGTCGACCCTGCGCAGCACGGAAGGCGCGAGTGAGCGCCTCGAGGCCCTGGTCGACAAGGGCGAGCTCGCCGGTTTCGAGACCGTCACCCGCGTGCTGCCCAGCGAGGCGGCGCAGGCGGCGCGCATCGCGAGCCTGCCGGATGCCGCGACCCTGCGCAGCCGCCTGGCCGAAGCGACGCAGGGGCTGCCGCTGTCGGCCTCGCGCCTGGAACCTTTCATCGCCGAGGTCCAGGCGGCCCGGACGCAGCCGATGATCCGGCGCGTCGACCTGCAGGGCGGCCCGCTCGACGCGGTGGTCGGCGCGTTGATGTTCGAGCGTTCCGGCGGTGGCTGGT
>NZ_JBFUCI010000382.1:0-6310 GCF_056405335.1 Variovorax sp. P1_H12_2 | reverse complement strand
CAGGAAACCAAGGCGCGGCGTCCGCTCGCTGCGGCCGAGGTGGTGGTCGAGGACATCGAAGGCAATCCGGGCTACTACAGCGCGAAGTTCTTCCTGCGTCCGCACTTCCAGCTCGAAGGCCTCACGGTCTCGCTGCGCCTGGTCGCGAAGCTGCCGTCGCTCAAGGAAGCGGCCTGAGCGACTGCGTCTTCAAGCATTGATGAAGCGGCGCGAAAAAGACGCCGCCCGACGAAGAGACGCCGGTGCGCATCTGCGCTCGCGGCGGCCCATCCACTCATAAAAAAGCAAATACTGCTCAGGGGAATTTCATGTCTCAAGATATCTTTCTGAAACTCAACGGCATCGAAGGCGAGGCGCCCGACGCGGCCCACAAGAACGAGATCGAAGTGCTGTCCTTCAACTGGAAGGTCGCGCAGGAATCGATGATGCACGCCGGCTCGGGCGGCGGCGCCGGCAAGGCCACCGTGGACGACCTGGAGTTCGACCATTACGTCGATCGCTCCAGCCCCAACCTCATGAAGTACTGCCTGACCGGCAAGCACGTGGCCGAAGCCAAGCTCACGGTCCGCAAGGCCGGCGGCAACCCGCTCGAGTACCTCAAGTTCACCTTCACCGACGTGATCATCACCAGCGTCGCGCCGAAGGGCTCCAACAGCGACGAATCGCGCGTGCGCGAGACCGTGCGCCTGTCCTTCTCGAAGGTCAAGCAGGAGTACGCCGTGCAGAACGCCCAGGGCGGCAGCGCCGGCGCCATCACGGCCGGCTACGACATCAAGGGCAACAAGGAGTCCTGATGCGCGGGCCCGGCATGCCGGGCCCTGCGAGGAACCGCGCCTCCGGCCGCGGATGCATGCCCGCATCGCGCGCGACCGGGGCGGGGCTCCTTTTCCTTTTTCCGATCCTCACCAAGTTCAGCATGGCCCTCCACTTGTCAGATCCCTGGCGCATCGCGATCGCCTGCGCGCTGGCGGCGATTGCCCTGACGGCGCGGGCGCAGATCTCGGTGTCCGTCGAGCCGCCGTCCCTGCCCTCGGCACCATCCTTCGCCGCGCCGTCCTCGTTCTCGACGCCGTTCTCCTATCCACGGGAGCAGACCAAGCTCGACATCAGGCTCACGGCGGCCAGCGACCTGAACCCGGACGACAAGGGCAGGGCGGCGCCGATCTTGGTGCGCATCTACGAACTGCGCTCCGAAGCCGGCTTCGAGTCGGCCGACTACTTCACGCTCCAGCAGCACGACAAGGCGCTGATCGGCAGCGACCTGCTGGTGCGCGAGGAATTCATCATGCGGCCCGGCGACGTCCGGACCATCCGTCGCAAATCGCATCCCGACCTGGCCGCGATCGGCGTGCTGGCGGGCTACCGCGACCTCGCCCACGCCGACTGGCGCGCGGTGCAGAAGGTCGAACCCGCACCCGAGGCCGCCTGGTACCGGGCCGTGCTGCCGGCCCAGAAGCTCAGGCTGCAGATCGACCTGCAGGCCCAGGGCGTGCGGTTGACGCCCATCCATTGATTGATCCCCACTGCCTGCGAGCGGAAGCAACGACACCATGAGTTGGTACAACAAGGTCGCCTGGAGCGAAGGCCTTTTCCTGCGCCCGCAGCTGTTCCAGCAGCAGRAGCGCTACCTGGAACACCTGGCGCACAAGCGCGCCGCCGCGCTGAGCCCGTTCTACTGGGGCTTCGGCCGCTACGCCATCGATGCCGAATCGCTGTCGCTGGGCAAGGTGGTGCTGGCGAGCGCGAGCGGCATCTTTTCTGATGGCACGCCGTTCGACACGCCCGGCCAGACGCTGCCGCCCGCGCCGCTCACGATCCTGCCCGAGCATCTGGAGCAGCTCATCTACCTCGCGGTGCCGATTCGCACGCCCAACGGCGAGGAAACCACCTTCGACGACGCCGCCGCGTCGAGCGCATCGCTCGCGCGCTTCTCGGTGTTCGACACCGAGCTGCGCGATGCCAACTCCGTCGGGCAGGGCCCGAAGACCGTGCAGCTGTCGCGCCTGCGCCTTCGCCTGTTGCCGCAGCGCGAGATGACCGACGCCTGGATCGGCCTGCCGTTGACCCGCGTGACCACCTTGCGCTCGGACGGCAGCATCACGCTCGACGCGCAGCTGATTCCGCCTGTGGCTGGCTATGGCGCGAGTTCGCTGCTGGCCGACTGGATCACCAACCTGCATGGCCTGTGCCGCCTGCGTGCCGAATCGCTGGCGGCGCGGCTCAGCGGCAGCGACGGCAGGTCCAGCGAGGCGGCCGAGGTGTCGGACTTCTTGCTGCTGCAGATCCTCAATCGCTACGAGCCGATGCTGGAGCATTGGCTGCGGGTGCGCGAGACCTCGCCCGAGGCGCTCTACATCGCGCTGCGCACCCTGAGCGGCGAACTCTCCACCTTCGTCAGGGCCAGCACGCGCCGGCCCAAAGGGCATCCGGCCTACCAGCACATGGACCCGCACCTCTCCTTCAAGGGCCTGGTGGGCGACGTTCAGGCTCTGCTCAACGACGTGCTGGTGCGCAGCGCGCAAAGCATCCCGCTGGCGGATCGCCCCAATGGCGTGCGCGTGGCAAGCGTCGACCTCGGCGAGTTGCAGGGATTTGCAAGCCTTGTGTTTGCCGTCGCGGCCCACGCGCCGCCCGATGTGCTTGCCAGCCAGTTTCCCGCGCGCTGCAAGGTCGGCCCCAGCGACCGCCTGCCCGAGCTCATCCGCTCGCACCTGCCCGGGATCCCGCTGCAGGCGTTGCCGGTGCCGCCGCGGCAGATCCCGTTCAACGCCGGCTTCGTCTATTTCCAGATCGATTCGCGCGGGCCTTTGTGGGAACACCTGCTCAAGCACGGCGGTCTCGCGCTGCACATCGCCGGAGAGATCCCGGGCTTGCGCATGGAGCTCTGGGGCGTGCGAGAGAAGTAGCCCCGCCGCACCGCGGCGCCATCACGTAGAGGAGACCCATCATGTCGAGCAACCACACCCTGTCCATCGAATCCCCGGCGATCCCGGTCGTCCTGGGCCGCCCGGCGCTGGAGCCCGTGCGCCTGTCGGGCCGCGAAGGCCTCAACAGCCTGTTCGAATACGAGCTTCTGCTCAAAACGCCCGATGCCTTGAACCTCGGCGCCAGCGGCGCGGCCGACTTCGATCTCGACGACTTCATCGGGCGCGAGATCAGCTGCAGCATCCAGCTCGACGGCTCGGGCGAGTTCATTCCCGGCGCGGTCGGCGCCAGCGTCGATCGCGTGGGCGCCGGCACTCGCCAGATCAACGCCGTGATCGCGGTCGCGGCCTTCTGGGGCGAGGAGGGGCGGCACCTCCAGTACAAGCTCATGCTGCGCCCCTGGCTGCATCTGCTGGACCAAAGCACCGATTGCAAAATCTTCCAGAACAAGACCGTGGTCGACATCCTCGACGAACTGCTCGGCGCCTACCCCTTTTCGGTCGACAAGCGCCTGTTCGACAGCTACCCCCCGCGCGACTACCAGACCCAGTACAACGAGAGCGACCTCGCGTTCTTCATCCGCCTGTGCCAGGAATGGGGCATCAGCTACCACTTCGAGCACAGCGAGGGCAAGCACCGGCTGGTGCTCAGCGACGCCATGGCCGCCTACCGCAAAAGCGACAGCGAGGCCTACCGGCAGGTCGAGTACCACGCACCCGGCTGGAAGATCGATGCCGAATACCTCCACAGCTTCGTGCCCGAGCACCAGCTGACCAGCGGGCGCTACACCACCCGGGACTACGACTACACCCGCCCGCGTGCCGACCTCACCCAATCGCGCAGCGACCCGCGTCCCACGGGCCAGGCCGACGGCGAGGTCTACGAGTGGCACGCAGGCCGTGGAGGCAGCCACTACGCCCAGCCCAGGGCCGGCAGCGCCGAGGCCAACGACCCGCAGGACGAAGGCCGCCAGCTGGCGCTGCTGCGCATGCAGGCCCTGCGCACCCACGGCGCCAGGGCCAGGGCCAGCGGCAACCTGCGCGGCATGGTGCCCGGCTTCACCTTCAAGCTGGCGAAGCACCCGCGCCAGAAGGCCAATGCCGAGTACCTCATCCTCGACACGCACTTTCTGATCGAGGACGTGGCCCAGGACAGCCAGATCAAGGACGCTGCGCCCGGGCGCAAGCAGCAATGGAAGGTCGAAGTCGACTTCACGGCCCACCCCGTCACCGAGCCCCTGCGCCCCGCGCTCACCCAGCCCAAGCCCTTCGTTCGTGGCCCGCAATCGGCCCTGGTCGTCGGCCCCGAAGGCCAGAACCTCTGGACCGACCAGTACGGCCGCATCAAGGTGCATTTCCCCTGGGACCGGCTGGGCCAGAAGAACCAGCATTCGACCTGCTGGGTTCGGGTCTCCAGCGAATGGGCGGGCAACCAGCTCGGCGGCGTTCATGTGCCGCGCATCGGCCAGGAAGTCATCGTCAGCTTCCTCGACGGCGATCCGGACTTGCCCATCTGCACGGGCCGCGTCCACAACCAGAACAACCTGCCGCCGTGGGCGCTGCCCGGTCAGAGCGCGCTCTCGGGCATCCGTTCGCGCGAACTCACCGAGGAAGGCGGCAACAGCGCGGCCGGCCGCAGCAACCACGTCGTGCTGGACGACACGCCCGGCAAAATCCAGGTGCAGCTCAAGAGCGACCACCTGAGCAGCTCCTTCAGCGCGGGCTACATCACCCGCATCGAAGACAACACCGGGCGCAAGGACTCGCGAGGCGAAGGCATCGAGGTACGCACCGACGGCCACGCAGTGTTCCGCGCCCAGGCCGGGGCGCTCTTCACCACCGAAGCCCGGCCCAATGCCCAGGGCCATGCCAAGGACATGGATGAAACCGTGGCACGCCTGACGGCCGGGCATGACCAGCACGACGCGCTGTCCGGTTCGGCGCAGCAGGCCGAAGCCCATGAGGCCGGCGACCAGGATGAAGTCACCAAAGCCCTCAGGGCGCAGAACGACGCCATCAAGGGTGATGGCTCCACGGGCGAAGGTCACTTCCCCGAACTCGCCGAACCCCACATGATGTTCGCCAGCCCGGCCGGCATCGAAAGCACCACGGCGGGCTCCACCCACATCGCCAGCGACGAGCACACGGCGCTCACCAGCGGCGGCCACACCAGCATCTCGGCCGGCAAGAGCCTGCTGGCCAGCGTCAAGGACGCGATCCGGCTGTTCGCCTATCAGGCGGGGATACGGCTGTTCGCCTTCGGCGGCGACATCGACATCAAGGCGCTGAAAGAGAGCATCAACCTGATCGCCAAGCTGAACATCACACAGACGGCGAACACGATCACCATCAGCGCCAAGGAAGAACTGATGTTGAACGGGGGTGGCAGCTACATCCGCCTGAACGCCGCGGGCAATGAGCAGGCCACCTCGGGCCGGCACATCGAGTACGCCGCAAGCCACAGCATGGTCGGACCGAAGAACGTGCCTACACCTGTCGTGAACGGCATGTCGAGCCTCAAGGAACTGCACCACAAGAATGTGCTGAGCTTCGTACTGCTATCGCACGCGCAGGACGGCCGGCCGCTGAGCCTCGAGCCCTACGCCTTGTACAAGGACGGCGCCAAGGTCCGTGATGGCGTGACCGATGCGCACGGTGCGGTGCTCATCGAAGACCACCAGAGCGGCACCGCTGCGTACAAGGTCAAGCTCGCCAATGGCCACGAATACGAACTGCCCGTCAAGGCGCAACTCGACGCCGCGGACGACAGGCTCGCCGCCCGCGGCTATCGCGCGGCCCAAGGCAGCACGCAGGACCGCATGGCGCATTTCCAGCACCGCCAGGACACCGAGGAAGGAAAGCAATGAGCGACACCCAGACCATCTCGTGCGTTCCCTTGAGCGAAGCGTCGCGCAAGGCCAGCGGCAGTGCGCAATGGTGCCTGGAGAAGGCCAAGGACGGGAAGGCACGGGTGTTTCACCAAAACAACCTGGAGGTGTTCATCTGCGGCGAACTGGCCTTTGCGCAGATCGCCGAGGACATCCGCAACGCCCAGCGCAGCATCGACATCATCTGCTGGGGCTTCGATCCGGCGATGGAGCTGACCCGCAAGATGGCGACGGACTGGCCGCGCGGCGAGACCTGGGGCCGCCTGCTGGAAGACGCGGCGAAGCGGGGCGTGGAGGTCCGGCTGCTGGCATGGCACGACGCGGTGGGCAGCCCGATGGTGAACAACATGCCCGGCTACGGGAGGGATGCGCCCTACGAACTCAAGGCCGCGGCCTCGCGCGGCATGGCGGCGGCGGTGCTGCCCGCGGGCAGCCTGCGGGAACAGCCGCGGCCCACCGACAACCGCGACCAGCGCGAGGTGTTCAACGCGAACTGGT
>NZ_JBFUCI010000381.1:0-6313 GCF_056405335.1 Variovorax sp. P1_H12_2 | reverse complement strand
GCCTTGCTCATGGCGCCGACCTTGGTGGCGGCCAGCTGGCCGTCCTTGAACAGCATCAGGGTCGGGATGCCGCGGATGCCGAACTTGGCCGGGATGTCGCGGTTCTCGTCGACGTTCATCTTGGCGATCTGCAGCTTGCCTTCATAGGTGCTGGAGACCTCGTCGAGGATCGGCGCGATCATCTTGCAGGGACCGCACCATTCGGCCCAGTAGTCGACCAGCACAGGCTTGCCGGACTTGAGCACGTCGGCTTCGAAAGAAGAGTCGGAGATGTGTTTGATGAGGTCGCTGGCCATGGGGGTGTGTCCTTCTGCGCGGAGAGTTTCGGTGCAGCTAAAGTGCGGGTCATTGTGACAGAAACCAAGTGATGCCGTGGTCGACGCGCAAGCTATGGCGTCGATAGCCAAAGCGGTGACACTCGACGCATGAATCAAAGAAAGAAAGTCGCGGTGGTCGGTGGCGGCCCCGCCGGATTGATGGCTGCCGAAGTGCTCGGCGGCGAAGGCGTCGAGGTGCATCTCTACGACACCATGCCCTCGGTCRGGCGCAAGTTCCTTCTGGCCGGCCGTGGTGGCCTCAACCTGACGCACTCGGAGCCTTACGAGGTCTTCGTCGGCCGCTTCGGCCCGCAGCGCGCCGCGCTTGAGCCCCTGCTGCGACGGTTCGGCCCCGATCAACTGCGCGCGTGGGCACATGGACTCGGCATCGAGACCTTCGTCGGCACTTCGGGGCGCGTGTTCCCGAAGGACATGAAGGCTGCGCCGCTGCTGCGTGCCTGGCTGCATCGGCTGCGGCAGGCCGGCGTGCAGTTCCACATGCGCCACCGCTGGCTGGGCTGGCCGGATGCGTCGATGCCGGCCACCACGCTGCACTTCGCCGCGCCCGGCGCCGAAGTCGTTGCCGCCCACGATGCCGTGGTGCTGGCGCTCGGCGGCGCGAGCTGGTCGCGGCTGGGTTCCGACGGCGCCTGGGTGCCGTGGGTGGCAGGACGCGGCGTGGCGGTCGCTCCGCTGGTGCCGGCCAACTGCGGCTTCGACCTGGGCTGGACCCCGCATTTCGCCGAGCGCTTCGCCGGCATGCCCTTCAAGTCGGTGGCGATCACGGTCAGCGATGCCCAGGGTCGGCGCTTCGCGCGCAAGGGCGAGTTCGTGGCGACCGCCACCGGCGTCGAAGGCAGCCTGATCTATGCGGCTTCGGCCTTGTTGCGCGACGAGATCACCGAGAGCGGCAGCGCCCTCCTGATGCTCGACCTGCTGCCCGATCGCAGCGCCGAACAGGTGCGCGCCGCAGTGCTGCATCCGCGCGGCGCGCGATCCCTGGCCAGTCACCTGAAAAGCCGCCTCGGCCTCGAGGGCATCAAGGCCGGTGTGCTGCACGAAGTGCTCACGCGCGAAGAAATGCAATCGCCCGACAAGCTGGCCGAAACCATCAAGGCGGTGCCGCTCAGGCTGCTGGCGCCGAGGCCGCTCGACGAAGCCATCAGCACCGGCGGCGGCGTGCGCTTCGATGCGCTCGATGACAAGCTGATGGGGGCCGCGCTGCCGGGGGTGTTCTTTGCGGGCGAGATGCTCGACTGGGAAGCGCCGACCGGCGGCTATCTGCTGACCGCCTCGATGGCGAGCGGCGCAGCGGCCGCGCGCGGCGTGCTGGAACGCTTGAAGTAGTGCTCGAATCTCAGTTTTCGTCGACCCCCCAGTGCCGTGCGGTGGTTGCGATGACCCGCGCCGCCTGCGCCCTGATCTGAGGGGCCGGAGGCGGCTCGCGGGCCACTCGAAAGGGCCAGGAGGGGCGAGCTGGGCGCGGCGGAGGCCGTGAAGGCAGCACCCGGCCAGCTGCCAGGGAAGGGGTGAAGGGGGGCATGGTCTCGCCGTTGTCTTGTTATTGGAGGCGGTCCATTCTAGCAAAATGACTGTATAAAAATACAGTATTTTGCGCTTGAGCGGGTACTTCGTTTAAGGCTGCCTTCAGGGAGATCGCCGAAGCTCGGAGTCATGTGCGGCGGGATCGGTCCACCAGACCGGACCGCCTGCGCACCCCGATCGGCCCACTCCCGCTCCACCACAGCATGACCCAGAACAACGAGACCTCTGCCCCAGACATCCTGGCGGAGGGGCGCCGCGCGGATGCGCAGACCGCAGCCCTCGGCGCCGAGACGCGGCAGGCCTGCAAGCGTGCCGCGCGCTCCCTGACTGCCTATCTGGGCCACTGCGGCGAACAAGCACTGAGCTATCCGCAGGTGAACCTGATTCGCGCCATCCACCTGGCGGAGAAGGCCTCAGGCCATCCGCCGCGCAGTGCCCACCAACTCAGGGGCATGATGGCCCATCTGTTCACGCCGATGCAGATGGAGTTCGCGGTCGAGTTGCTGACCGAGAGCCGCGAGGGCGAGGAAGGCGAGGGCTGGGCGCTCCTGGACGAACTCGAGGTCATTGCGGCCGAGATGCAGCGCGCCGGATGACGCGATCCGGTCCACCAGGAGGGCGTCATGCCCGGTGGACATCGTGCTTCCCGCCCATCGGACCAGCCTTGCCACCGCCGACCAAGCGCGTAGCATGCGCCGGGTCGCCCCTCAGTGAAACTCCTTGCCGCCCTGCGCGAGGTTCGCTCCTGTGACGCTGCGCTCCTGGCCAGGGACCAGCAGGTCATTTCACTGGTCGTGATCTGGATCGACGGCAGGTGGCCGCGTCGGTTCGAGGCAGTCGGCAAGGCCACCTACTTTCAGCTCAAAGGAGGTTGACATGATCACCTACATTGGCTTGATGAGCTTCACCGACAAGGGCATTCAATCGGTCAAGGACACGACCAAACGGGCCGCTGCCGCCAAGGAAGCTGCAAAAAAGGGCGGAGTCACCATGCGGGAACTGTTCTGGACCATGGGCAAGTACGACCTCGTCTGCGTGCTCGAGGCAGAGGACGAACTCGCATTGGCGGCGTTCAGCATCGCGACGGCCAGCCAGGGGAATGTGCGCATCGCTTCGATGCGCGCGTATTCGAGCCAGGAAATGGACAAGATACTGGCCAAGCTCCCGTAGTTGTCCGATTTCCCTCACGCGGCCCCATGTGGTGACACCTGGGGTCGTTTTGCTTCAGGACTATTTCCCGCCCTAGCGGTTGATGGCGCTCAAGTTATCGAGAACTCAAGGCTTTTTGATGTGAGGTTGACGAGCCTTACCCCCGGCACTGACTACGCAGTTAGGGCTGCTTGGTTCCCCACCTGACCCGTTTGGCCGCTTCACCATGCGGGGAGGCCCGTCAACTCGGGATTGTAGGCGACTCGGGCGCCCCGGCTTTTTTCACCAGACCATCAACGAGGTTTCGAGCGCCGCGTCCGCGTAATAGAGGCGCACGCCAATCTGGTAGCGGCGGCCCTTGTTCAGCCGCATGCTGACCTTGGCGTTCAGGTCGGTGCCGCTGTCGTCCGCGCCCGCGATCTGCACATTGCCGTTGGGCGTGACCTCGAACAGCACCAGCACGGTGTCGGAGGTGCCGAAGGTGCCGATGTTGTAGGTCCGCGTGCGGGCCGGGGTGAAGTCGAAGGTGCGCGTCTCGCCGGCCTTCAGCTTGAGCAGTTGCGACAGCCCGACTTTCAACGTGGCGGTCGAGGGCGCCCTGACGCCCGGGTACGACTCCACGACCCACGCCTTGTCCGCATAGGAGAGCCCGCCCTTGGGCTGCAGGCCGGCCTTGTATTTCTCCGGCGCGATGATCAGTCCGGCGTCGAACTGGTATTCCATGACGGAATCCGGATCCCAGGTGGTGCCCTTGACCTCGGACACCGGGATCTTGCGCAGGATGTTCCACTCGATCTGCGACTCGTCCCAGCTGTTCGGCGGACCCTTGAAGTAGGCGAGCACCGCCTCGCGGTTCCAGGAGATGCCGGCGTTCGGGTTCTGGTGCTCGTGTTCGAGTCCGAGCGTGTGGCCGATCTCGTGCAGCGCCGTGTCGTGGCCGTAGGCGGTGGTCAACGCCCAGCCGAAATTCATGGTGCGCTCCTGCGGCGACCTGGTGTTGAGCACATCGCGCCCGACATAGGACCAGGAACCATCCTGCGGATCGAAGCCGATGCGCACCATGGCGTCCTCGGGCGCTTCCGTGCGCCTGAAACTGATGCCGATGCCGAGCTTGGCCCAGGTCTCGAAGGAGGTGTCGACGACGCCGATGTCCGCCGTGCTGCCCTGCCAGGCCGCGGGCACGCCGTCGCCGCGCTTGAAACAGTAGTAGGTGAGTTGGGTGCCGTTCACCCACTTCTTGCTCGCGGCGATGATGGCACGGGCGCGGCCGGCCGCGACGCTGAGATCGAAATGGCGAACCTGCTGCACCGGCTGCGAGCAATAGCGCCGTGGGGTGAGGGCCCCCGGCTGGCTGGATCTGCTGGCTGTGGCCGGGCGGGCCGCCTTGCGCGTCGCAGTGGACATGTCGATCTCCTCGGAGGGTTTTTCATGCTAGGTGCGGGGGCCGCGAAAGCCATCTGCAAGATGGCCTAGGCCGTTGCGCGGGGCGGGTCGCCGCGTCGACCTAAAATGCGCCGATGGCCTATCTCGTGCTCGCTCGCAAACACCGTCCCCGAACCTTCAGCGAGATGGTGGGCCAAGAGCATGTCGTCCAGGCGCTCGAAAACGCGCTCACCTCGCAGCGTCTGCATCACGCCTACCTGTTCACCGGCACGCGCGGCGTCGGCAAGACCACGGTCTCGCGCATCCTGGCCAAGTCGCTCAACTGCCAGGGGCCCGACGGCCAGGGCGGCATCACGGCCACGCCGTGCGGCCTATGCCAGGCGTGCAAGGACATCGACGCTGGCCGCTTCGTCGACTACACCGAACTCGATGCGGCCTCCAACCGCGGTGTCGACGAGGTGCAGGCGCTGCTGGAGCAGGCGGTCTACAAGCCGGTGCAGGGCCGCTTCAAGGTCTTCATGATCGACGAAGTGCACATGCTCACGGGCCACGCGTTCAACGCGATGCTGAAGACGCTCGAGGAACCGCCCGAATACCTCAAGTTCGTGCTGGCCACCACCGACCCGCAAAAGGTGCCGGTCACCGTCCTGTCGCGCTGCCTGCAGTTCAACCTGCGGCCGATGGCGCCCGAGACCGTGCTCGAGCATCTGACGCAGGTGCTGCAGACCGAAGCCGTGCCGGCCGAGCCGCTCGCGTTGCGCCTGATTTCGCGCGCTGCCCGCGGCTCGATGCGCGATGCGCTCTCGCTGACCGACCAGGCGATCGCCTTCGGCAATGGCGAGTTGCTCGAGACCGGCGTGCGGCAGATGCTCGGCAGCGTCGACCGCGGCCATGTGTTCCGGCTGATCGAGGCCCTCGCGCAGGGTGACGGAAAGACAGTGGTCGAGACCTCCGAAGGTCTGCGCCGCGACGGTTTGTCGGCCGCCTCCACGCTGGAGGAGATGACGACCGTGCTGCAGGGCATGGCGGTGCTGCAGGCCGTACCTTCGCGCGCCGAGTCGCGTGACGGCACCGACCCCGACGCGGCCGAGACCGCGCGCCTTGCGGCGCTGCTGCCGGCCGACGAGACGCAGTTGCTCTACAGCCTCTGCCTGCACGGGCGTGGCGAACTCGGTCTGGCGCCCGACGAGTACGCGGCGCTCACGATGGTGCTGCTGCGCCTGCTGGCCTTCAAGCCCGCCGTTGCGGCCGGCACGGAAAAAAAAACTCTGAATGAGCCTGCGCGGCCGGTCGCCGATGCGCCCCGGGCCGCGCCTCCTGCTGTCGAAGCGGCGCGTCCGATCACCGCAGACGCTCCGCGCGCCCCGGCCCCCGCGCCCGCAGCGATGACGTCCGTCGCCGCACATACGCCGCCGGGCCAGCGGCTGCCGGTGGTCGATGGCCCGGCGCTGAACGCGTCGGTACCGCCCAGACCGGCAGCCGCTGCCGACGACTCGGCACCCACGGCCGCGAAACTGATGGCGATGCCGGTGCGCGTGCAGCCGCCGCCCGGTGCGCGCGAGGTCCAGGCGGGCGTGCCCTCCGCCCCCTCGGCGCCGATTCCGCCCAGCGAGGAGGGCGACTTCTGGCACGCCACGGTGACCCAGATGGTCGTGGCCGAGGCCATCAACGCCTTGGCGCGCGAGCTCGCGTTGCAGTCGCAGCTGGTGGCCCGCGATGTCGACCAGTGGCTGCTGCGGGTCGAGCGCGAGTCGCTCAATCAGACCAGCAGCCGCGAAAAACTCCAGGCCGCGCTGGCGACGCTGGGCCATGGCGTCAAGATCGCGATCGAGATCGGCGCCGTGGTCGATAGCCCGGCGCGCCGCAACAAGCAGGCGGCCGACGAGCGCCAGCGCGTCGCCGAGGAAGCGATACGCAAC
>NZ_JBFUCI010000380.1:0-6315 GCF_056405335.1 Variovorax sp. P1_H12_2 | reverse complement strand
AGTAGCCTGGCAGATCTGTTTCCCAAGCCCTTGTTGCGAGCCGCCTCGGGATTCCATCCTGGGTGCCGATCGACAACYTGGCCCTGCCTTGGCCAGTTGCAGGATGCCGGCCTTGTCCTGGCTGGCGCCAGGCGCAGGAAGAGCGCACTGTCCTTTTGCCGGACCAACTCGCGCACCGACCAGCGTTCGCACAGCGCCTGCTGTTCATAGAAGCCCCGCTCCAGCGGGTCGTCGATTTTCAGCAGCTCGACGATGTGCGACCAGGTCAATTGGTGCGACAGCGTCCATCCTCCAGCCGATGGGAGAGAATTTCATGGCCCTGACAACCTCACAGCAAGATCTTTTCTGAGCATCTCCCCAGGTCTTGAACCTTCCGTCGGGAGGACAAGTCTCAGTGGGCAATCGTGGGTCGGTATGCTGAGACGGCTCACGGCCCATAAGCGGACATCCGGACTTGACTGAGCGAAGTCCGCTTTCCAGCAACAAGGCGAGCGACAGCGCCCTGGACTGTCGCATCGTCTCTAGCAGTGGCCTGGAAATCGGCGCGGGCGTGGAGGAGGTCAGCAAGGCGGCCCGGCCCTTCCTGTCGGTGACCCTGGACGATCCGTCCTTCCCGGCCACGATCTATGCCCGCCTCGTCGATGGCGAGGACGGCACGCACATCCTGATCCGGACGCGCTGCAAGGGCTACTGATCCTCATCGTCCGGCGCCTCCGCCGCGAGGGCGGGGGGCTGGCGCACGGGAGGGGATCGTGTCGTCCTCCGGGCGGCTGCGTCGCGCTTCCTCGACACCTACTTGAGAAGCGGGGCCGTCATGCCGCTCTGCGCGACTAGACTTGGGCAACGCACCGACCTGAGCACCCCTTGACTTCCATCCATCCAGACATGTCTGCCGACGTTTCACGCGCGAGGGTTCCCGGCACCCCCCCCGTGTACCTTTTGGGGTGCCTCGAATCGCGGGTGACGATCTATTCGCAACAGGTTCGGGCCATCGAGCTCGCGCGCCACCTCCTCGACTCGCGCGCCGTTCGGGAGTCGGGTCGAGTCGCAGTCGTCGGTGCCGGCATCGGCGGATTGACGCTGGCGGCGATGCTCGCGGTGGCAGCCCCAGAACTGCGCGTCGTCATCTTCGAGGGGCAGGATGAGGTGCTTCATCTGCAGTCGGGTGCCCGCGACCGCTATGTGCATCCCCACATCTTCGACTGGCCCGTTGACAGCGCCCTGCAACCGCGCGCGGGCCTGCCATTGATGGACTGGGCCGCGGGCACCGCGGACGGCGTGGCCGCCGACCTGCATTCCCAGTTCGAGGAGGTATGCCGGCGCACAAGGCTGGAGGTTCGGACAAGCTCGCGCGTCGATGGCCTACAGTCGGTGGGACCGGATCTGCGTCTGGTGGTCGAAGGTACCCCACTGCCCGACGAGTACGAGAGCGTGGTCCTGTGCATCGGCTTCGGGTACGAACGACGCGCGTCGCTGAGAAATCCCTCGTACTGGTCGCCTTCGCCCCTGCCTGCCCGCTTTCTGTCACAGGTCGATGACGATCTCGTGTTCATCTCCGGAAACGGAGATGGCGGGTTGGCCGACTTCGCACTGGCGGCCTTCAAGGGATTGACGCACGAGGTCATCCTAACGCGGGTGCTTGAGCATGCGGACACCGCGGCGCTTCTGCCGCTCCTGCGCGCGCTGGATGACTTGGCATGGTCCGATCCGTCATTCGATCTCCTAGACGCCTATCGCCGGCAGCTCAAGCCGGTCGTGGGGAACCACCTGATTCGCGAGGTGCGGGACATGCTGCGCCCGAAGGGGCGCATCATCCTTCACACGCACCATGCGCAGTTGCTGCGCCGCGAAACTGCGCTGCTGAACCGACTCGTCGCATTTCTGGCCATCGACGCGGACGAGACCTATGCGCGCGGGTGCATTGCCACGGTGACCGGCGTGCCGGTCCGCCACCTCGAAGCCGACTCGGATGCCGTCGATTTGGCCGACGGACAGCATTTCAAGCCGAGCTTGCGGCTGCTGCGCTTCGGGCCGGACACGCAGAGCGTGCAGCGGCCGTTTGCGGACGAGTTCGCGCGCTGGCGCGACGTGCATGGTGCCGCCCTCGGCAGCCGTCCGGTTGACCCGGTCCTGTCTGACTCGACCCGGCAATGGGCGAAACAGGCAATGCGAGCCGCCGGCTTGCAGGCGCCGTCCCCGCAGGCGCAGGAGACGGGCCCTCCGCAGGAAGCGCAACCTCACGATCATCGCGCGGTGGTCGCGGGAGGCATCAACGTCATCGGCGGGAACGTTGGCGCAGGCGCGGTCGTCACGCAGGTCTATTCAGCTCGATGAGCATCTCGGTCTCGCCATCGCGCGTCCAGGTGGAGAGCCACTTGCGGTCGACGTTCTGCAGCCAGATGAACAACAGCCATCGGGTCTGCGGTGGCAGTCCCAGGCGTCGCTCATACATTTCCTCAATCTGTTGCTTCAGCTGCGGTTGATCACTCGCGATTTCGGCGTGGATGTGCCGCCAGGGCAGGACGTACCCTCGATCCAGCGCGACGCCGTGCGCGCGCATCATGGCCTGAACGATGGCTCTCTCGGTGTCGACGGCCGGATGTTCGCCGGTCGCTTCCAACGCGTCCTCGATCCCGGTGACCAGGCCTGCCAGTGCAGGGCCGTGGCCCGCTTCGAGCGCACGCACGGCAAGGCGCTCCGCCAGTGCCCCCAACGTGCCGTCTTCCACGCCCGCCGGCAACGCGAATGCCAGACGAATGTACATTCCGGTGAACTCGACGGCATCGTCGATGCGTCCATCGGCCAGCAATCCGTCCAGCATCTCGAAATGGCTGATGTTGTCCTGTCTCAGGAGCCCCGAGGCCGTGGGCAGCGCGGCACGGTGCTGGATCATGGCGGCCATCAACCGGCCCATCGCCTGCAGGTCGCGCTGGCGCGCAGCCACACGGATCCCGTCGCTGAGCAATTCCACCGATTCCCGCTTGGCGCCCCTGTCTGCGCATCCTTGCGCGAACTGAAGCCGGCTTTGCAGAAGGCGTTCTCGGTCATCGTCAAGCGCTGACAGGGCCGCAAGATAGTTACGCCGGCACTGGAAAATGGATCTAACGTCCTTCGCACGCGCCGCCCAGGGCTGCCCGTTGCGCGATATCAGGGCTGCGGCTTCGAGCCAGGCACGCCGTGCCGGCTCCGGCGCGGCACCACCCGACAACAGGACGTAGCTGGCGTTCGTCGCCGTCGTGGACAGGCGCTGGCTGATCTCCTCTTTCTGCTCGTCTCCCAGGCCGGGCCACAGCCGCGCGCTCGCTTGCACACAGCGCCGATACACGTCGGAAAACGCCTCCGGCAGGTTCGCTGACCGCAAGCCGTCATCGAATCGGGATAGGTCGACCATGCCCTGCGGGTCGCGCACCTGCGGCCAGACGTGATTGGTAACCGCATCGAAGACTTCGAGCGTCAGGATCACCTCTCGCGCAGTCGTCGCCTTCTCCAAACCAGCCCATGAGGCCAGCCAAGAAAGCACCGCATACAGGGCGACCCCCTTGAGGTCGGCGATGGCCACCATGAACGGTACCAGCCAGAGCAGCCGGGCGGCCTGGCCGTCGTCCTGTGAAACCGTGACGAGACGCTCAAGCGCAATCCGAAGCGCCGGATCGGCGCTGCTGGTGACCTTCGACAGGCCGTGCATCAGGTGCGCAAGCTCCTCAATGATCGGGTCATGCCGCGCCTTCCACAGGTCCGCGCTCAGCAAGGCCAGGAACTGGGGGGGCATCGGCATGCGGCGCATCCGTGCGATCAAGCGCGCCCTGCGCATCACGGCGGCCATCTCTGACTCCTCGTGCCGCGCCAAGGCGCGCAGCGCCAGCAAGGCGTCCTCCTCGTCCAGCCGCGCCAGGACCTCCAGGTGCCCCGCACCCAACCGGGACGCGCCGTGGACCAGACGGGACAGCTGCGCCGGGCTTGGAACTGGCAGGACCCGTGCCAGCGAAGGCTCCGTGATCGATTCGGACAGCATGTGATGCAGCAGGCGCTCGCCAAGCGCGTCCGGCCGCAGTGCCCACCGGGTGGCCTTGCTCACGCCGTGCCGTTCCAGTTTCAGCAAGCCGTTGAGCGCGGCGGGCCATTGCGTCATGTCCGACAGCGACTGGAGCAACTTCTGGTTGTGGCGCTCGATCTCGCGACGCAACAGCTCGTGGTCGATGCCATCGGGCGGCGGCTCGGGCATTTCCGCCCATGGCAGGCCTCCTGCAAGGGTGGCCGCCGTGAGCAGCCGGCTGAGGGCGGCGAACTCCGCATCGTCCACGGCGTCGTGCAGGAGGCGCAGTTCCCGCTTGAGCCACAGGTCCAGGCTGCCATTGGGCAGCAGCTGCCGAACATCCTTTGCCGGCATCTCGTTCCATAGCGCCGCCGCTACCATGGCAACGAACAGCGGCCGACCGCCATCCGTCGCGCGCAGCAGCGCATCGGTTTCCACCTCCGAGGACCTTGCATGGGCTAGGTCTGCGCTCCATCCCGCGGCCTGAAGCCAGCTGGCCAGCAGTTCCGGGCTGCGCGGGCCCAGCGGTTCCAGGGACAGTGGATCCTTGAACAGGGTCTGTCGCAAGAGCGGGGCCGAACGCCCCGCCTGCTCGAAGAGTGCAGGCCACCACGTGGTTTGCGTGCTTGCGGCACGATCGAGCAGGAGCAGCCGGACGCGATGAGGCCCTCGTTGAAAGCGGGAAGAGAAGGCGACAAGAACATCTATCAGGGCCTTTCCGGCCGACGCGTAGTCCAGCACCCACAAGGTGTCCGCGGTAGGTGTCCAATTGCTCATGGCGCCGGTCGTCTGTTGGAAGGCCGGGACGAAGCCGCCTTGCCATRCGGCATTGCACCGCAGGAGTTCGAACGCCAGCCTGCTCTTTCCGGCCCCGGCAGGCCCATGGACGGCCCACCAGCAAAACGGCGTGTCAGCGCCCAGAAAACCTTGCAGTTCCGCGAGCTCCTGTTCGCGCGCGAGCAACGGGACTCTCTGCTGATGAAACAGCAACCAGTCCGCGGAGAACGGTTGTGCGGTGGGCGAGGGCGCAAACACTTCCGCAACCACTGGCACATGGCCCGGCGCATAGATTTGGACCGCTGACGAGTTTTCGGCCAGGTTCCCGAAGATGGCGTTGACGTATGGAGGTGGAGCATTTCTCATGCCTTCGATTTTGGTGCCGCCACGCCCTGTCCTAGCGGCCCCGTTCAACGATGGCTTGAATCTGCTGGCTCCGCTATGACGGCTTTGTCCACCATGCAGCGAAAGCCGACTTCCAGGCTCCGACCGCTTGATGGCGGGGACCYGCCGTTCCTGCTGAACCCGGCGAGGTCTGCAACGGGCCCAGAACGGCTGTTCRCGCCCTGRGCCCGCCGGCGRCTCGTCCCCCGTCCGCGCGGCCCGGAGAATTCAAAGATGGGTGAAAAACCCTCCMGAAAATTCAAACTGTGCGGCGCAGCGGGTTCAAGGTAGCYTGGCAGATCTGTTTCCCATGTCCTTGTTGCGAGCCGCCTCGGGATTCCATCCTGGGTGCCGATCGACAAYYTGGCCCTGCCTTGGCCAGTTGCAGGATGCCGGCCTTGTCCTGGCTGGCGCCAGGCGCAGGAAKAGCGCACTGTYCTTTTGCCGGACCCACTCGCGCACCGACCAGCGTTCGCGCAGCGCCTGCTGTTCATGGAAGCCCCGCTCCAGCGGGTCGTCGATCTTCAGACACTCGACGATGTGCGACCAGGTCAATGGGTGCGACAGCGTCGCACCTTTCGTTGCCAGGTCGGGATAGGTCAGGTAGAACTGGCGCAAGCGGATCAGGTTGCTGCGGCGGAAGCCCTTGCCGTGGCGCAGGCCGAGGTCGCGGCCAGGGTGTCGGTCAGCGCCTTGCCGTACTCGGCGCGCACCTGCGGCCTCTTCGAACTTGACGATGTGGCGGCCACCTGCCAGTAGGTCTCGACGAGCTGGGCGTTGACGGCCTGCACCGCCCGCACCCGGCCCTGGGTCCAGGTGTCGGAGGTCTGTTGCGGAGTTGGCGGTAGCCGCTGCTGCTGTTCAGCAGGGTGCTCGGTTCCATGAAGCTTGGCGGGTGCTGAGTTCGCCATCGTGCCGATGACGTCGACGACAACATGCCTGGACCTAATCCCCAGATGCCATCGGAATCCTCTTCCTCCCCACCCCCACACCCCCAGACCCCGCAGCCCGCACGATGCGCCGAAAGGTAGGGCATTCCATATGGCTAGGCGCCGGGCAGGCAGCGGCGTGCCGCAGGCCGTCGCGCCGGGCAGGCAGCGGCGTGCCGCAGGCCGTCGCGC
>NZ_JBFUCI010000379.1:0-6334 GCF_056405335.1 Variovorax sp. P1_H12_2 | reverse complement strand
GTCGAGGGCACGGCGGTCAGCACCAAGTACGGCGTGGTGCGCACCGACCACATCCTGTTCATTGCCAGCGGCGCTTTCCACCTGAGCAAGCCGAGCGACCTGATTCCGGAGCTGCAGGGGCGCTTTCCGATCCGGGTCGAGCTGCAGTCGCTGTCGGTGGCGGACTTCGAGAGTATCCTGACGCAGACCCAGGCGTCGCTGGTCAAGCAGTACCAGGCCTTGCTCGCGACCGAGGGCGTCACGCTCGAATTCACCCCGGACGGCGTCACCCGCCTCGCGAGCATCGCCTTCGATGTCAATGAGCGCACCGAGAACATCGGCGCGCGCCGCCTGTCGACCGTGATGGAGCGGCTGCTGGACGAAGTGAGCTTCGATGCCGCCAAGCTGGATGGCCAGGCGGTGCGCATCGATGCCGCCTATGTCGACCAGCGACTCCAGGCACTCAGTCACGACGAAGACCTTTCTCGATTCATCCTTTGAAATGTGGCTCGCCCCCAGGTTGCCCGGCACTTCGTGTCCGGGCGCCCACCCCCTGCCGGGGGCAACACCAGCGGCCCGGCGAAGCCGGTTCCGCGGTGTTTCACCGACGGGCCTGGCTGCGCCGGCCGGTGAATACTGGCGCTGGGGTTTTTTCTACGGCTGCGCGCAGCGCGCCTGTTCGTGGGCAGTCGCGGAACCGGCTTCGCCGGGCCGCTGRCTGCGCCCCCGGTAGGGGGTGGGCGGGCTACACGAAGTGAGCCCAACCTGGGGGSGAGCTATCTCTTGCATTACTTTCATTGCGTGAGCTAAGTGCTTCATTTGCAACGGAATTCGGTGTTTCTGCGGTTGCAAAAACACCGCTAAGTCGTTGATTCCATTACAAAAAATACCTGTGACGTCCGGTTGCGCAGTAGTTGTTTCCTGCTACAGTGCAAAAAAGTGCAGTTAAGTGGGAAAAAGTGTCGAGTGAGGCCTGATTCGGGTCTCGCGGCAGCTCCCATCACCGGGGTYTCGTGGTCGTGTTTCAAGGCGCTTCATCGCTCAGTCTGGATGCCAAGGGGCGGCTCTCCGTGCCGACCCGGCATCGTGACGTCCTGAGCGCGACCGCCGAGGGCCATCTCACCATCACCAAGCACCCGCACGGCTGCCTGATGGTGTTCCCGCGTCCCGAATGGGAGAAGTTCCGTGAGCGCATCGCCGCGCTGCCGATGTCGGCACAATGGTGGAAGCGCGTCTTCCTCGGCAACGCGATGGACGTCGAGATGGACGGCACCGGCCGCGTGCTGGTTTCGCCCGAACTGCGCGCCGCTGCCGGTATCACGCGCGATGCGCTGCTGCTCGGCATGGGCAACCACTTCGAACTCTGGGACAAGGCGACCTACGACGCCAAGGAAGCCGAGGCCACGCAAGGGCAGATGCCCGACGTTTTCCAGGACTTTTCGTTCTGAGGCGCACTGTGGAACAACCATGGACCCATACGACCGTCCTGCTGCAGGAAGCAGTGGACGCGCTCTTTCCGGATGTGTCGCACACCACGGGAACGTACGTGGACG
Source organism: Variovorax sp. P1_H12_2 (assembly GCF_056405335.1). NCBI lineage: Bacteria > Pseudomonadati > Pseudomonadota > Betaproteobacteria > Burkholderiales > Comamonadaceae > Variovorax > Variovorax sp. P1_H12_2. The sequence goes on along the minus strand of NZ_JBFUCI010000379.1, from coordinate 4,802 downwards.
CGACCTTCGGGCGCGGCGGCCATGCCCGCGCCATCCTGGCCAGGCTGGGGCCGACGGGCCGGCTGATCGCGTTCGACAAGGACGCGGAAGCGGTGGCCGAAGCAGCGCGCATCGAGGATGCGCGTTTTTCCATTCGGCACCAGGGCTTCAGGGATCTGGGGGAACTGCCGCCGTCCAGTGTGGCCGGCCTGCTGATGGACCTCGGCATCAGCTCTCCCCAGATCGACAACCCCGCACGGGGTTTTTCTTTTCGTTTCGACGGACCGCTCGACATGCGCATGGACACCACGCGCGGCGAGAGCGTTTCCGAATGGCTGGCGACAGCCGAGCAGCAACAGATTGCGGAGGTGATTCGTGACTATGGCGAAGAACGGTTTGCTGTTCAGATTGCAAAGGCGCTTGTTGCTCGCCGACAAGAACGGGGCCCAATTTCAACCACCGCCGAGCTGGCCGAGCTCGTGGCTGGCACGGTCAAAACCCGCGAGCCGGGCCAGAACCCTGCAACGCGCACATTTCAGGCTTTTCGGATTTTCATCAACGCCGAGCTTGAAGAGCTGCAACAGGCGCTAGAGGCCAGCCTGACCGTGCTGCAGCCCCAGGGCCGCCTCGCGGTGATCAGCTTCCATTCGCTGGAAGACCGCATCGTGAAGCAGTTCATCGCCCAGCATTCGAAGGAGGTCTACGACCGCCGCGCGCCCTTTGCCGCGCCGAAGGCGATGAAGCTCAAGGCCCTGGCGCGCATCAAGCCCTCGAAGGCCGAGGTGGCCGGCAATCCGCGTTCGCGCAGCGCGATCCTGCGCGTGGCCGAGCGCACGAGCGAGGGGATCTGAGATGAATCGCCCCCACGCTCATCACTTCGTGTATCGCTGCCCTCCGAGGGGGCGCTCAGAGCCCTTCGGGCGGCCGGGCGGGCTCTGACATGGCCCGCCTCAACCTGCTGCTGCTGATCGCCGTTCTCGGCTCGGCCGTCTACCTCGTCCACACCCAGTACCTGTCGCGCCAGCTCTTCACCGAGCTGCACCGCATCGAGCTCGAGGCCCGCCGCCTGGAGCTGGACCGCGACCGGCTGCAGGTCGAGAAGCGCGCCCAGGCGACGCCGCTGCGGGTCGAGAAGCTGGCCAAGGAGCAGCTCAAGATGCGCACCACCACGCCGGCCATCACGCAGTACGTGCGCCAGGATGGGACCGTGATCCCGGCGGTGGTGGCGCCCGCGCCCGCCGCGCCTTCCAAGGGAGCGCACTGATGGCGCGCCGCAGCCGCAGCGTCCAGTACACGACCAGCCCCTTGCTTGCGAGCAAGACGCCGGTCTGGCGCAGCAAGTTCATCGTCGCGGCCATCGCCGGCGGCTTTCTGCTGCTGGCGGCCCGCGCGGCCTATGTGCAGGTGCTCGACAACGATTTCTTCCAGCGCCAGGGCGAGGTGCGCTTCACGCGCACGCTGGAGCTGCCGGCCAACCGGGGCCGGATCCTCGACCGCAACGGGCTGCTGCTGGCCTCCAGCGTGGTGGCGCCGAGCATCTGGGCCATTCCGGAAGACATCGAGCGCGACGATCCCGAGGTCAGGGCCAAGCTGAAGCAGGTCGCCAAGCTGCTCGAGATGCCGCTGAAGGACTTCGACAAGAAGCTCGAGGACGAGGACAAGACCTTCGTCTGGATCAAGCGCCAGGTCGATGAGCCGATCGCCAAGCAGATCGCCGCGCTCAACATCAAGGGCATCTACCAGCGCAAGGAATACAAGCGCCAGTACCCCGAGGGCGAGTCGGCCGCGCACGTGGTCGGCTTCACCAATGTCGAGGATCACGGCCAGGAGGGCATCGAACTCGCGTTCAACAAGGACCTGGCCGGCAAGATCGGCTCGCGCCGGGTGATCAAGGATCGGCTCGGCCGCGTGGTCGAGGGCGTCGGCGAGCAGGTGCCGCCGGTGGACGGCAAGGACATCCAGCTCAGCGTCGACAGCAAGGTGCAGTTCTTCGCCTACCAGAAGCTGCGCGACGCGGTGACGATGCACAAGGCCAAGGCCGGCAGCGTGGTGGTGCTCGACGCCATCACCGGCGAGGTGCTGGCGCTGGCCAACTACCCGAGCTATGTGCCCGACAAGCGGCAGAACCTGACCGGCGAGCAGCTGCGCAATCGCGCCCTGACCGACGTCTTCGAGCCCGGCTCGACCATGAAGCCGGTGACGGTCGGCATGGCGCTGGAAGCGGGCCGCGTGACGCCGCAGACCGTGATCTCCACCGCGCCCGGGCGCATGAGCATCGGCGGCTTCACGATCAGCGACACCCACAACTACGGCTCGCTGACGGTCGAGGGCGTGATCCAGAAGTCGAGCAACATCGGCGCCCTCAAGATCGCCCAGAAGATGACGCCGCGCGAGATGTGGGACACCTACACCGCGCTCGGCTACGGCCAGAAGCCGCAGATCCAGTTCCCCGGCGCGGTCACCGGCCGCCTGCGGCCCTGGAAGTCGTGGAAGCCGGTCGAGCAGGCCACGATGGCCTACGGCTACGGCCTGTCGGCCTCGCTGTTCCAGATGGCGCATTCGTATACCGCCTTCGCGCACGACGGCGACATCATCCCGGCGACCATCCTCAAGAGCCCCGAGCCGGCGGTCGGCGTCAAGGTGTTTTCGGCCCAGAACGCGCTCGCGGTGCGCAAGATGCTCCAGATGGCCGCCGGCCCGGGAGGCACCGGCCCGCTGGCGCAAACCATCGGCTACTCGGTGGGCGGCAAGTCCGGCACCGCGCACAAGCAGGTCGGCAAGGGCTATGCCAGCAGGCAGTACCGCGCCTGGTTCACCGGCATGGCGCCGATCGACAAGCCGCGCGTCATCGTCGCCGTGATGATCGACGAGCCGAGCAACGGCCAGTACTTCGGCGGCCTGGTGGCGGCGCCGGTGTTCAGCGAAGTCGTGCAGCAGACCCTGCGCATGATGAACGTGGCGCCCGATCTGGCAGTCAAACCCCTGGTCGTGACCAAGGGTGTGGAAGAGAGTTTCTGATGATCGCGAAGCTGCACAGCCCCGCCGAAGCCGCCGACTGGCTGAAGTCCCGCGTGCGCGGCGTGCTGCACGCCGACAGCCGTCCGGTGGGCGCGGGCGACGGATTCATCGCCTGGCCCGGTGCGGCCACCGATGGCCGGCGTTTCGTCGCCGCCGCGCTGGCGCAGGGCGCTGCCGCCTGCCTGGTCGAGCGCGAGGGCAGCGAGGCCTTCGGCTTCGACAGCGAGGCGATCGCCACCTACGCCGGCCTGAAGGCCGCGACCGGTCCGATCGCCGCGGCCTTCTACGACGCGCCCTCGCAAGCGCTGGAGGTGCTGGCGGTCACGGGCACCAACGGCAAGACCTCGACCGCCTGGTGGCTGGCCCAGGCGCTGTCGTCGCGGGCCGCGCAGGCGCTGCGCTCGCCCTGCGCCGTGGTCGGCACGCTGGGGATCGGCGTGCCGCCCGAACTCACCTACACCGGGCTCACCACGCCCGACCCGGTGCTGCTGCAGCGCGAGCTGCGCGGCTTCGCCGACCGCGGCTTCGGCGCCTGCGCGATCGAGGCCTCGTCGATCGGCATCGCCGAGCGGCGGCTCGACGGCACCCGGATCGGCGTCGCGGTGTTCACCAATTTCACCCAGGACCACCTGGACTATCACGGCAGCATGGACGCCTACTGGCAGGCCAAGGTCGAGCTGTTCCGCTGGCCCGGGCTGCGCGCCGCGGTGCTCAACATCGACGACGTGCATGGCGCCTCGCTGGTCGCCAACATGGTCGAGGCCGGTGTCGGCGCGCTCGACGTCTGGACGGTGTCGGCGGACGGCGCGCCGGCCAGGCTGGTGGCACGGGACATCGGCTACGACGACCAGGGGCTGCATTTCACGGTGGTGGAGCGGGGCGCGCCGGTGCAGCGACTCGCGACCTCGCTGATCGGGCAGTACAACGTCGCCAACCTGCTGGGCGTGCTGGGCGCGCTGCGCGCCCTTGGCCTGTCGCTCGAAGAAGCGGTGGCGGCCTGCGCCGGCCTTGACAGCGTGCCGGGCCGCATGGAGCGCCTGAGCCTGCCCGGCCAGCCGCTCGCGGTGGTCGACTATGCCCACACGCCGGATGCGCTCGACAAGGCGCTGGCCGGCCTGCGCCCGCTGGCCCGTCAGCGGGGCGGCGCGCTGTGGTGCCTGTTCGGCTGCGGCGGCGACCGCGACAGCGCCAAGCGGCCCATGATGGCCGCGGTGGCCGAGACGCAGGCCGACCGCGTGGTCGTGACCAGCGACAACCCGCGCAGCGAAAAGCCCGCGGCGATCATCAGCCAGATCCTGCTGGGGCTGGCGCGCCCGGAAGCGGCCCAGGTCGAGCCCGACCGCGCCCGCGCCATCGCCGAGACGCTGGCCCAGGCGCGGCCCGAGGACGTGGTGCTGCTCGCGGGCCGCGGCCACGAGGCCTGGCAGGAGATCGGGGGCGAGCGCATCGCGTTCTCGGACCGGACGCATGCGATCGATGCGCTGACGCGAAGGAGCGCAGCATGAGTGAAGTGTCCGGGATGCCCGCCCCGGTGCCGATGATGACGCTGGCCCAGGCCCTGGCCTGGGTGCCGGGCGCCCGGCCGGTCGGCGACCTCGCCACGCCGATCCAGCGGGTGCATACCGACACGCGCACGCTCGCGGCCGGCGATCTGTTCGTCGCCTTGAAGGGCGAGCGCTTCGACGCCAACGCCTTCCTGGCCGACGCCCGGGCGCGCGGCGCGGTGGCGGCGATCGGGCACGGCGGCCTGGCCGAGGCCGGCCTGGCCGGACTCGAGGTGCCCGACAGCCTGGCCGCCCTCGGCG
>NZ_JBFUCI010000378.1:0-6344 GCF_056405335.1 Variovorax sp. P1_H12_2 | reverse complement strand
GTCTATATTCCGCCGCTGACGAGCATGACGCCTGCGGCGTCGGCTTCGTGGCCCACATCAAGGGCGAGAAAAGCCACGCCATCGTGCTGCAGGGCCTCAAGATCCTCGAGAACCTGGACCACCGCGGCGCAGTGGGCGCTGACAAGCTGATGGGCGACGGCGCCGGCATCCTGATCCAGCTGCCCGACCTGCTGTACCGCGAGGAGATGGCCAAGCAGGGCGTGATCCTGCCGCCGCCCGGCGAATACGGCGTCGGCATGATCTTCCTGCCGAAGGAGCATGCCTCGCGCGAAGCCTGCGAGCAGGAGATGGAGCGCGCCATCAAGGTCGAGGGCCAGGTGCTGCTGGGCTGGCGCGACGTGCCGGTCAACCGCGAGATGCCGATGTCGCCCAACGTGCGCGCCAAGGAGCCGCTGCTGCGCCAGGTGTTCATCGGCCGCGGCAACGACGTGATCGTGCAGGACGCGCTGGAACGCAAGCTCTACGTGATCCGCAAGACCGCCAGCGCCAACATCCAGCGCCTGAAGCTCAAGCACAGCAAGGAATACTACGTTCCGAGCATGTCCAGCCGCACGGTGGTCTACAAGGGCCTGCTGCTGGCCGACCAGGTCGGCACCTACTACCTCGACCTGCAGGACAAGCGCTGCGTCTCGGCGCTGGGCCTGGTGCACCAGCGCTTCTCGACCAACACCTTCCCCGAATGGCCGCTGGCCCACCCGTACCGCTATGTCGCCCACAACGGCGAGATCAACACGGTCAAGGGCAACTACAACTGGATGAAGGCGCGCGAGGGCGTGATGTCGTCGCCGGTGCTGGGTGCCGACCTGCAAAAGCTCTATCCGATCAGCTTCCCGGGCCAGTCCGACACCGCCACCTTCGACAACTGCCTCGAGCTGCTGACGATGGCCGGCTACCCGATCAGCCAGGCCGTGATGATGATGATTCCCGAGCCCTGGGAGCAGCACGCCACGATGGATCCGCGCCGCCGCGCGTTCTATGAATACCACGCCGCGATGCTCGAGCCCTGGGACGGCCCGGCSKCGATCGYCTTYACCRAYGGCCGCCAGATCGGCGCMACGCTCGACCGCAACGGCCTGCGTCCGKCGCGCTACWGCGTCACCGACGACGACCTGGTGATCATGGGTTCGGAATCCGGCGTGCTGCCGGTGCCCGAGCAGAAGATCGTGCGCAAATGGCGCCTGCAGCCCGGCAAGATGTTCCTGATCGACCTCGAGCAGGGCCGCATGATCGACGACGAGGAAGTCAAGTCGACGCTGGCCAACAGCAAGCCCTACAAGCAGTGGATCGAGAACCTGCGCATCAAGCTCGACAGCGTCGAGGCCGAGACGGTGCATGCACCGGTCAGCCCGGTCAGCCTGCTCGATCGTCAGCAGGCTTTCGGCTACACCCAGGAAGACATCAAGTTCCTGATGAGCCCGATGGCCGCGGCCGGCGAGGAAGGCATCGGCTCGATGGGCAACGACAGCCCGCTGGCCGTGCTCTCGAACAAGAACAAGCCGCTCTACAACTATTTCAAGCAGCTGTTCGCGCAGGTGACGAACCCGCCGATCGACCCGATCCGCGAGGCGATCGTGATGTCGCTGGTGTCCTTCATCGGCCCGAAGCCGAACCTGCTGGACATCAACCAGGTCAACCCGCCGATGCGGCTCGAGGTGAGCCAGCCGATCCTCGACTTCGCCGAMATGGCGAAGCTGCGCGACATCGGCACCTACACGCAGGGCAAGTTCAAGAGCTACACGCTCGACATCACCTACCCGCTGGGCTGGGGCGACGAGGGCGTCGAGGCCAAGCTGGCCTCGCTGTGCGCCGAAGCCGTGGACGCGATCAAGGGCGGCCACAACATCCTGATCGTGAGCGACCGCAACGTCGGCCCGACGCAAGTCGCGATCCCCGCCCTGCTGGCGCTGTCGGCGATCCACCAGTACCTGGTGCGCGAAGGCCTGCGCACCACGGCCGGCCTGGTGGTCGAGACCGGTTCGGCGCGCGAAGTGCATCACTTCGGCGTGCTCGCGGGCTACGGCGCCGAAGCCGTGCATCCCTACCTGGCGATGGAAACGCTGGCCGCGATGCATGAAGACCTGTCCGGCGACCTGAGCGCCGACAAGGCGATCTACAACTACGTCAAGGCGGTCGGCAAGGGTCTGTCGAAGATCATGTCGAAGATGGGTGTCAGCACCTACATGAGCTATTGCGGCGCCCAGCTGTTCGAGGCCATCGGTCTCAACAGCGAGACGATCGGCAAGTACTTCACCGGCACCGCCAGCCGGGTCGAGGGCATCGGCGTGTTCGAGATCGCGCAGGAAGCGATTCGCATGCACAAGGCCGCCTTCAGCGACGACCCGGTGCTCGCCCACATGCTCGACGCCGGCGGCGAGTACGCCTGGCGCACCCGCGGCGAAGAGCACATGTGGACGCCCGACGCGATCGCCAAGCTGCAGCACAGCACGCGCGCCAACAACTTCAACACCTACAAGGAATACGCGCAGATCGTCAACGACCAGAACCGCCGCCATCTCACGCTGCGCGGCCTGTTCGAGTTCAGGATCGATCCGGCGAAGGCCATTTCGGTCGACGAGGTCGAGCCCGCGACCGAGATCGTCAAGCGCTTCGCCACCGGCGCGATGTCGCTCGGCTCGATCAGCACCGAGGCCCACGCGACCCTGGCCGTGGCGATGAACCGCATCGGCGGCAAGAGCAACACCGGCGAGGGCGGGGAAGACCCGGCGCGCTACCGCAACGAGCTCAAGGGCATCCCGATMAAGATGGGCGACACGCTCAAGAGCGTGATCGGCGAGGCCAATGTCGAGGTCGACCTGCCGCTCGAGGCCGGCGACTCGCTGCGCTCGAAGATCAAGCAGGTGGCATCGGGGCGCTTCGGCGTCACGGCCGAGTACCTGTCCTCGGCCGACCAGGTGCAGATCAAGATGGCGCAGGGCGCCAAGCCTGGCGAGGGCGGCCAGCTGCCCGGCGGCAAGGTCACGAAGTACATCGGCCAGATGCGCTACTCGGTGCCGGGCGTGGGCCTGATCTCGCCGCCGCCGCACCACGACATCTATTCGATCGAGGACCTGGCGCAGCTGATCCACGACCTGAAGAACGTCGCGCCGCACGCCAGCGTCAGCGTCAAGCTCGTGAGCGAAGTCGGTGTCGGGACCATCGCCGCCGGCGTTGCCAAGTGCAAGAGCGACCACGTGGTGATCGCGGGCCATGACGGCGGCACCGGCGCTTCGCCCTGGTCGTCGATCAAGCACGCCGGCAGCCCGTGGGAAATCGGCCTGGCCGAGACCCAGCAGACCCTGGTGCTGAACCGCCTGCGCGGGCGCATCCGCGTGCAGGCCGACGGCCAGATGAAGACCGGCCGCGACGTCGCCATCGGCGCCTTGCTGGGTGCCGACGAATTCGGTTTCGCGACCGCGCCGCTGGTGGTCGAAGGCTGCATCATGATGCGCAAGTGCCACCTGAACACCTGCCCGGTGGGCGTGGCCACGCAGGACCCGGTGCTGCGCCGCAAGTTCTCGGGCAAGCCCGAGCACGTGGTCAACTACTTCTTCTTCGTCGCCGAGGAAGTGCGCCAGATCATGGCCCAGCTCGGCGTGCGCAAGTTCGACGACCTGATCGGCCGTGCCGACCTGCTCGACACCAAGCAGGGCATCGAGCACTGGAAGGCCCGCGGGCTCGACTTCGGCCGCCTGTTCGCGCAGCCGAACGTGCCGGCCGACGTGCCGCGCTTCCATGTCGACAGCCAGGACCACGGGCTCGAGAAGAGCCTGGACGTGAAGCTGATCGAGAAGTCGCGCCCGGCGATCGAGAAGGGCGAGAAGGTGCAGTTCATCGAGATCGCGCGCAACGTCAATCGTTCGGTCGGCGCCATGCTGTCGGGCGCGCTCACCAAGGTGCACCCGCAGGGCCTGCCCGACGACTCGATCCGCATCCAGCTCGAAGGCACGGGCGGCCAGTCCTTTGGCGCCTTCCTGGCGCGCGGCATCACGCTCTACCTGATCGGCGATGCCAACGACTACACCGGCAAGGGGCTCTCGGGCGGCCGCGTGGTGGTGCGTCCCAGCCTCGACTTCCGCGGCGAGGCGGTGCGCAACACCATCGTCGGCAACACCGCGCTGTATGGCGCGACCACCGGCGAGGCCTACCTCTGCGGCGTGGCCGGCGAGCGCTTCGCGGTGCGGCTGTCGGGCGCCACCGCGGTGGTCGAAGGCACCGGCGACCATGGCTGCGAGTACATGACCGGCGGCACGRTCGCGGTGCTCGGCAAGACCGGGCGCAACTTCGCCGCCGGCATGAGCGGCGGCGTGGCCTTCGTCTATGACGAGGACGGCCAGTTCGCCTCGCGCTGCAACCTCACGATGGTCTCGCTCGAGAAGGTGCTGACCTCGGCCGAGCAGACCGCCAGCGTGCATCGCAAGGTCTGGCACGACGGCGAGACCGACGAGGCGCAGCTGCGCAAGCTGCTCGAGGACCATCACCGCTGGACCGGCAGCAAGCGCGCGCGCGAACTGCTCGACAGCTGGGCGGTCTCGCGGACCAAGTTCATCAAGGTCTTCCCGAACGAATACAAGCGCGCGCTGGCCGAGATCCACGACCGCGAGGTCGAGCTCACCAGCAGCGGCAACAACGCGCATGCGGGCATGGAACCGCACGCGGCCGCGAAGTCGGTGGCGGCGGTCTGACGAGCGATAACGAACAAAGAGGAAAGCACGATGGGAAAAATCACCGGCTTCATGGAGCATGAGCGTATCGAGGAGGGCTACAAGCCCGTCCAGGAACGGGTCAAGCATCACAAGGAATTCATCGTCGGACTCGACGAGGCGCAAGCCAAGGTGCAGGGCGCGCGCTGCATGGACTGCGGCACGCCGTTCTGCAACAGCGGCTGCCCGGTCAACAACATCATTCCGGACTTCAACGACCTGGTCTATCGCAGCGACTGGCAGAGCGCCTTCGTGGTGCTCGACTCGACCAACAACTTCCCGGAGTTCACCGGCCGCATCTGTCCGGCGCCCTGCGAGGCCGCCTGCGTGCTCAACGTGAACGACGATCCCGTCGGCATCAAGTCGATCGAGCACGCGATCATCGACCGCGCCTGGGACGAAGGCTGGGTCGCGGCCCGGCCGGCCAAGCACAAGACCGGCAAGAAGGTCGCGGTGGTTGGCTCCGGCCCGGCCGGCATGGCGGCGGCGCAGCAACTCGCGCGCGTCGGCCACGACGTCACGCTGTTCGAGAAGAACGACCGCATCGGCGGCCTGCTGCGCTACGGCATCCCCGACTTCAAGATGGAGAAGGTGCACATCGACCGCCGCGTCGAGCAGATGAAGGCCGAAGGCGTGAGCTTCCGCACCGGCGTGATGGTCGGCGCCGCCAAGGATCCGCTGGGCAAGGGCTCCAAGGTCACCAACTGGGCCAAGGAAACCGTCACGCCCGAACAGCTCGACCGCGAGTTCGATGCGGTGCTGCTGACCGGCGGCGCCGAGCAGTCGCGCGACCTGCCGGTGCCCGGCCGCGATCTCGACGGCATCCACTTCGCGATGGAATTCCTGCCGCAGCAGAACAAGATCAACGCCGGCGACAAGGTCAAGGGCCAGCTGCGGGCCGACGGCAAGCACGTGATCGTGATCGGCGGCGGAGACACCGGCTCCGATTGCGTCGGCACCAGCAACCGCCACGGCGCCGCCAGCGTGACCCAGTTCGAACTGATGCCGCAGCCGCCGGAGGAAGAGAACCGACCGATGACCTGGCCCTACTGGCCCTACAAGCTGCGCACCAGCTCCAGCCACGAGGAGGGCTGCGAGCGCGAGTTCGCCATCTCCACCAAGGAAKTCATCGGCGAGAAGGGCAAGGTCACGGGACTCAAGACCGTGCGCGTCGAATGGAAGGACGGCAAGATGGTCGAAGTGCCCGGCAGCGAGCAGGTGCTCAAGGCCGACCTGGTGCTGCTGGCGATGGGCTTCGTGAGCCCGGTGGCCAACGTGCTGGATGCCTTCGGCGTCGAGATGGACGCCCGCGGCAATGCCAGGGCCAGCATCGACTTCATCGGCGGCTACGCGACCAATGTGCCGAAGGTGTTCGCCGCCGGCGACATCCGCCGCGGCCAGTCGCTGGTGGTCTGGGCGATCCGCGAGGGGCGCCAGGCGGCGCGCTCGGTCGACGAATTCCTGATGGGTTTCAGCGACCTGCCGCGCTGAAATGGCCCCCACGCTCCCCCACTGCGTGTGGGTCGCTGCCCCCCGAGGGGGCCGCAGGCCGCCTTGGGGCGGCCCGGCGCCGGCCTGAGCCCCCACGCTCCCCCACTGCGTGTGGGTCGCTGCCCCCCGAGA
>NZ_JBFUCI010000377.1:0-6366 GCF_056405335.1 Variovorax sp. P1_H12_2 | reverse complement strand
GGCTACAGCTTCAACACCACCGGCAAGCGTCGCGACATCGGCGCGCACGACCAGTCTCAGGGGCCTTACGACGACCAGGTGGCCTTCATGCGTGACGCCGGCGCGCTCGCCCGCAGCCTGCTGGACGAAGGGTACAAGGCCATGAAGATCTGGCCCTTCGACATCTACGCGCCCGGAAGCGGCGGCCATCTCATCAGCCTGCCCGACCTGGAAAAGGGCCTGGAGCCGTTCCGGCGCATTCGCGATGCCGTCGGCAACCGCATCGAGGTCATGTGCGAGTTGCACAGCCTCTTCGGTGGCCACTCGGCCTTGCGCATCTGCCAGGCGCTGGAGGACTACAACGTGTTCTGGGTCGAAGACCCGCTGTGCAAGATGGACGACGCCGCCGGCCTCGCCGACCTGCGGCGCCGCACACGCGTGCCGGTGTGCGGAAGTGAAACGCTGGGCGGCCTGCGCCCTTTCCGAGATTTGCTCGCCAACGATGCGCTCGACGTGGTGATGCTGGACCTCGCCTGGTGCGGCGGCTTCACCGAGGGGCGCAAGATCGCAGCGCTCGCCCAAGCCTACAACCGGCCGCTGGCACCGCACGACTGCACCGGCCCGGTCACGTTGATGGCAGGCCTGCAGATGGCATTGCACGCGCCGACGGCCATCTATCAGGAGGTGGTGCGCGCCACGCTGGCCACCTGGTACCGCGACATCGTGACCGACCTGCCGGTGATCCGTGAGGGGATGGCCCAGCCGCCCGTGGCGCCTGGGTTGGGTACGCGCTTGCAGGACAGCCTCAAGCAGCGACCGGACCTCATCGTCCGCGAAAGCCGCTAGCGGGCATTGCCTCGCCGTCTCGACCGCTCCTTCGCAAGACTTCCCATGCATATCCAGATCGTCGGGCTCCATGCACCCAACGCGCCCCGGTTGCGCGCGCTCCTCGGCCCCGGGCACGAGGTCGAGGCGCTTCACGCCTTTCCCGAGGCTGGCGTTATCCCCTCGGACGTCGTCATCAGCAACAGCATCAGCGCCGACGAAGCCGCCCGCCTGCGCTGCCGGCTGGTGCATGTGCCCGGGGCGGGATCGGAACAGATCGCCTGCCCATCGTTGCCCCCGGGAACCACGGTGTGCAATGTGCACGGTCACGAGGTGCCCATCGCCGAGTTCACCCTGCACGCCATCCTGGAGCACTTCCTGCAACTCTGGCAGTACCCGTCGCAGCTGGACGCGAGCGCCTGGGCGCAGGCCTACGCCAACCGCGCCCCACACGACGAGGCCAATGGCAAGACCGTCGCCATCCTGGGATTTGGTCACATCGGGCAGGAGATTGCCCGGCGCGCGCGGGCCTGCGGCATGCACGTGATGGCCGTGACGCGCAGCGGCAAACAGGGCCCGGAGGAACTGGCGCATGAATACGTCGCGGTGTCGGCGCTGGACGAAGTGCTGGCACGGGTTCAAGTCCTGGTGGTCTGTTGCCCGCTGGACGACAGCACCCGCGGCCTGATCGGCGCGCGCCAGCTTGCATCGCTGCCCGCGCACTCTTTGCTGGTCAACGTGGCCCGCGCAGAAGTCGTCGACGAGCAGGCACTTTATGAAGCCCTGCGTGACAAGCAACTGGGACGGGCCGTCCTCGACGTCTGGTACCAGTACCCGAAAAAGGGCGGGGCGCCAGTGAACCCCTCACGCTGGCCGCTGCATGAACTGCCCAACGTCCGCGCCACGCCCCATATCTCGGCCATGACGCCGGCGCTGCTCGAGCGGCGCTACCGCTTCATGGCCCAGAACATCGTGCGACTGCAACAGGGGCAGCCGCTCTTCAACGTGATCTACCAGGCGCCCTGACCACCTTCAACGGAGATACCCATGAAAGCCGAGACTTCAACGACCCCGTCCGCCCTCCCCCTGGCCAGGCGCGCACTGCTCGGCATGGCCGCCGTGGCGATGCTGGCAGGCGCGTCCCTGCCGGTCCATGCGGAGGACGCGGCGAGCTACCCCAGCAGGATGATCCGCATCACCGTGCCCAACCCGGCGGGCGGCACCTCGGACGTGCTGGGGCGCCTGCTGGCCAAGGAGTTGGGCGAGATGTTCAAGCAGCCGGTCATTGTGGAGAACAAGGCTGGAGGCAATGGCAACATCGGTGCGGCGTTCGTGGCCAAGTCCGCGCCGGACGGCTACAACCTGCTGCTGCTGGACATGAGCGTGTTGACCATCGGCCCCAGCGTGGTGGCGCAACTGCCCTACAACCCGCAGAAGGACCTGACGCCGATCGCGATTCCGGCGTATTCACCGCACCTCCTGGTGGTCCGGAACGATCTGCCGGTGAAGAACATCGACGAGCTCGCCGCCTACGCCAAGAAGAGCGGCAAGCCCGTGAGCTTCGGCACGCCGCTGGCCTCCATCAGCCAACTGGCGGGCATCCTGCTCGCGCAGGACCGCGGCTTCGAATTCAACGTCATCGGCTACAAGGGCGGCGCCCAGGCCCTGGCGGACCTCGCGGGGGGTCAGATCGACAGCGCGATGGCGAGCGTGGTCGCCACCAACCAACTGGTGCAGGGCGGCAAGGTCAAGGCCATTGCGGTCACGAGCGCCAAGCCGTTTGCAGCGACCCCGGGTGTGCCGACCGTCGCCTCGCAGATCCCCAACTTCGTGACGGGTTCCTGGCAGGGCTTGCTGGCGCCCGCCAACACACCGCCAGCGGTGCTGGACAAGTTGCAGGAGGCCGTGCAGCGCATCGTGACGCGCCCCGACTTCGCCACCCGTCTGCAGGAACTCGGCTCCGAGCCATCGACCATGAACCGGCAGCAGATCGCGCAATGGATGCAAACCGAGACCCAGCGCTGGGGCAAGGTGGTCAAAGACAACAACATCAAGGCGGAGTAGAGCGCGCGCCATGCGATGGCCGGAATTCGCTCGAGGCTCCCCCTGTCACTCACGCGTGGAATCGGTGCGCCGAGGGCTTCAGGCTTTGCGCTCCAGCACCTGCAAGGTCGGCCGCTCGCCGTTCGCCTTGCCGGTGATCGGCGGCTTCGGCAGCCTGGCCTCGCCCGGCTCGATCACGAAGTGATGGTCGAGCGAATACCACGGCCCGCTGACATCGCCGGCCGGCGCCGGCTCGTCGGCATGCAGCACGTACTGGCCAATCAGAGCTTGCGTCACCCCGAACTGCACATCGGTTTCAAGGCGTGGGTCATCGCTCGAATAGACCTGCGAGAACTGCGTCTTGAAGCCCGGCTTGTGGATCATGAAATGGATGTGGGCCGGGCGCATGTTGTGACGGCCCTGTGCGCGCAACAGCGCGCCGACCGGGCCGCTCAACGGGATCGGGTAGCCAGCCGGCTTGACGCTCCTGAACGCGATACGGCCGCGCACGTCGGTGGCGAACTTGCCGCGCAGGTTCATGTCGGTCTGCCCCGGGTCCTGGTTCTCGTAGAAGCCCTCCGCTGAGGTATGCCACACGTCGACTTCGGCGCCTTCCACCGGCCGGCCCTGGCTGTCGCGCACCCAGGCGTTGACGAAGATCGGCGCGCCGGGCGTGGGCGAGCGAACGATCGAATCACCGTTCGCCGTCGCCGGCGAATCCATGCGCCAGAACGGGCCCATGAGATTGGCGGTCGTGTCCGTCTGTCCGTGATCGCCGTTGTTGAGCAGGCAGACCAGCGACGAGATGCCCAGCGAACCGGCGATGAGCACCACTTCGTTGTGCGATGCAGTGGTCAACTGGCCGAGATTGGCGATCAAGCCGCAAGCCTGGTGGAACTCGGCCTCGGTCAGCCTGGCATCTCGCACGAAGCCGTGCAGGTGTTGCACTGCTGCGGTCATGAGTTCCTTGAAGCGCGGGTTTTCGCTTCGGGCCACCTCGGCCAACACTGCGGCCGTCACGTCTTGTTGGGTCTTGATGATCACAGGGAAGTCTCCTTGCTTCGATGGGGAACGATACTGCGGTCCATCAAGTCAATGCCAGGACTTGCCCTGTTGTCAGCCAGCGACCCGCGCCGCCGATACGGCAGCACGCAAGCCGAGCAGGTAGCTGTCCACCCCGAAGCCGCAGATCTGGCCCTTCACGATCTCCGCAAACACCGAGTGATGGCGGAACCCCTCGCGCGCATGGATGTTGGACATGTGCAGTTCGACCACCGGCACCGTGAGGATCGCCAGCGCATCCCGGATGCCGTAGCTGTAGTGGGTCCAGGCGCCGGCGTTGATCAGCACCGCGTCGACGCCATCGGTGAAGCCCTGGTGGATGCGCTCGCACATGGCGCTTTCGCCGTTGGTCTGGAAGCTCTCGATCTCGGCGCCGAGTTCCTTGCCCAGCGCCTGCAACTGTGCATCGATCTCGGCCAGCGTCGTGGTGCCGTATTGCTTCGGGTCGCGCTTGCCGAACATGTTGTGGTTGATGCCGTGGAGCATGAGGATCTTCATGGGGTGTCTCCTTCTTGTCGCGGGTTCAAACCAACGGGATGGTCATGCGCTCGATGACCGGCCGGGTGTCGGGTCGCACGCCGCGCCACCAGACGAAGGCTTGCGCAGCCTGCTCGACCAGCATACCCACGCCGTCGGCGAGCTTGGGCACGCCGGCGTTCCGTGCCAGACGCAGGAAGGGTGTCAGGCCCTTGCCGTAGGCCAGTTCGTAGGCCAGCTTCGCGTTGCGGAGCGCCTCGGCCRGCACCGGCGGCAACTCGGCCTTCAGGCTGGCCGAGGTGCCGTTGATGACGATGTCGAATCTCTCCCCGGTCAGATCACCATAGCCGCAAGCCCGCACGGGACCCTGCGCGGCGAATTGCGCGGCAAGATCGGCTGCCTTCGACACGCTGCGGTTCGCCAGCACCAATTCGGCCGGCTGCTGCGCAAGGAACGGCAACAAAGCTCCGCGCACCGCGCCGCCGGAACCGAGCACCAGCATGCGCGCGCCCTTGAGCGGGAAGCCCAGGTTGCGCTGGATGTCGTTGGTCAGGCCGACGCCGTCGAAGTTGTCGGCAATGATGCGGTCGCCCTCGAACTTCAATGCGTTGGTGGCACCAGCCAGTTCGGCACGTTCGAGCCGATCCGTTGCCAGCGCAAAGGCTTGCAGCTTGAACGGCGCGGTCACGTTCATGCCCAGGCCGCCTGACTTGCGAAACGCATGCACGTCATCCGCAAAGTGCTCGAGCGAGCCTTCAATCGCGATGTAGTCGATGTCCTGATCGGTCACCTTCGCAAAGCTGCCGTGGATCATCGGCGACTTGGTGTGGCCGATGGGGTTGCCGATGACGGCGTACTTGTCGGTCATGGTGCGTGCCTCCTCATGCGCTGAACAGCACGCCGTCGGCCTGCATGTCGGCGATCTGCGCGGCGTCGAAGCCGAGGCTGGCGGCGATCTCGGCGTTGTGTTCACCAAGGTCCGGCGCCACTTGCGTGATCGAGGTGTCGCAGCCCGACATGCGGAAAGGCAGGTTGGGCAGGCGGATCTTGCCGAGCACGGGATGGTCCTGCTCCACCACCATGCCGCGCGCCCGGATCTGCGGGTCGGCCAGCACTTCGTCGATGCGCTGCACCTTGGCGCAGGGCACGTCGATGCCATCGAGCATTTTCAATACGTCGACGACGGGGCGCGCTGCAACCCAGGGGCGAACGACTTCGAGGATCTCGAGGCGATTCGCATTGCGCCCGGCCGCGGCATGCAGCCGCGTGTCGCTGCCGAAGCCCGCCGGCCCGCCAGTGTGCTCGACCAGGGCGGCGAATCGCTTCCACGCATCGTCCACCTGCGCGGCGATGACCAGATCGCCGTCCTGCGCGCGGAACACGCCGTAGAGCGTCGAGTTGGGCATGTCGTGGCCGGTCTGCACAGGAACTTCCTTGCCGTCCGAGAGCGTATAGCACTGCACCGCGTATTCGTGCATCGACACCAGCGTGTCGTACAGCGCCATGTCGATGTGCTGACCGCGGCCCGACTTCACGCGACCCAGCAGCGCGGCGTTGATCGCAGCGACGGCGTGGATGCCGGTATACATGTCGCCCAGCGAGATGCGCAGCAGCGGCGGCGCCTCGCCGGGGTTGCCGACCATCTGCATGATGCCGCTCTTGGCCTCGGCGATGAGGCCGAATCCGGCGCGATGCGAGTCCGGTCCGGTGTGGCCATAGGCGGAGATCGAGCAGTACACGAGGCCCGGATTCGTCTCGGCCAGTTCCGCATAGCCCAAGCCCAGCTTGTCCAGCGCACCGGGACGGTAGTTCTCGACGAACACGTCGGCGCTGTCGACCAGCTTCTTCATCAAGGCGCGGCCGCGCGGGTCCTTGGTGTTGACCGACAGTCCCTTCTTGCCCATGTTCTGCTGGAGGAAGTAGCCGCTGTGGTCGCCCACGAACCAGGCATGCTGGCGACCCGCGTCACCGGTGCCGGGG